>JADGPM010000041.1 GCA_017882425.1 Solirubrobacteraceae bacterium | reverse complement strand
GGCACCACCGAGATCCTCAAGAACATCGTCGCCGAGCGCGTGCTCGGCCTTCCCCGCCGCTAGGAGCCGCTGCCATGAACTTCGACTTCACCGACGACCAGCACGAGATCAAGCGCACCGCGCGCGACCTGCTCGGCCGGCGCTCGACCTTCGAGCGCGTCCGCGCGGCCGCCGAGTCGTCAACCTACGACGCGGCGCTGTGGCAGGAGCTGCGCGACCTCGGCTGGACCGGCATCGCGATCTCCGAGGAGCACGGCGGCGCCGGCCTGGGTCAGGTCGAGCTCGTCATCCTCATGGAGGAGCTCGGCTACGCGCTCGCAGGCTCGCCGTTCCTCTCCAACGCGCTCGGCGGCCTGCTGATCGACCATGCCGGCAGCGACGAGCAGCGCGCCCGCTGGCTCCCGGGCATCGCCAGCGGCGATGCCGCGGCGACCGTGGGCACGCTCGGTGCCGACGGCGCCGAGCTCGTGCCGGACGCCGACACCGCGGCGCTGATCGTCCTCGTCGAGGACGGCGCCGCGACGGTCGTCGAGCGCTCGGCCGCGGACGTCACCGCGATCGAGACGATCGACCCGACGCGCCGCTTCGGCCGCGTCGCGGCGGCCGCGGGCGAGGCGCTCACCGGCGACGTCGCCGGGGCGCTCGAGCGCTGCGAGGTGGCGCTCGCCGCTGAGCTGGTCGGCGTGGCGCAGCGCGCCATGGAGATGTCCGTCGCCTACGCGAAGGACCGCAGGCAGTTCGACACGCCGATCGGCGCCTACCAGGCGGTCTCGCACCGCTGTGCGCAGATGCTGCTCGAGACCGAGGGCGCGCGCTCGGCGACGTACTTCGGGGCCTGGGCGGCGGACGCCGATCCGGCGCAGCTGACGCTGGGCGCCGCGATGGCCAAGGCGGCGGCGGCGGAGGCCGCGCGCAACGTCACCGCGTCGGCGATCCAGGTGCACGGCGGCATCGGGTTCACCTGGGAGGCCGACGTGCACTGGCTCTACAAGCGGGCGCAGGTCGACGCCGCGCTGTTGACCGGCGCCCGCGCGTCGCGTGCCCGCGTGGCGCGCGCCGCCGCCGCGACCCTCGTGAAGGGCTGATCGTCATGGATTTCGAGCTGAGCGACAAGGCCAAGGCGCTGCAGGAGACGCTGCTGCTGTTCATGGACGAGCAGGTCTACCCGGCCGAGGCCGTCTACGAGCAGCAGATGCATGAGTCGGGCGATCCGGAGTTCCACCCGCCGATCATCGAGGACCTCAAGGTGGAGGCCCGCAGGCGCGGCCTGTGGAACCTCTTCCTGCCGCACGCGACGCAGTGGACGGAGGGCCTGGCGAACGCGGAGTACGCGCCGCTCGCCGAGATCTCCGGCCGCAGCCCGCACCTGGCGCCCGAGGCGATGAACTGCGCGGCGCCGGACACCGGGAACATGGAGATCCTCACGATGTTCGGCACGCCCGAGCAGCAGGAGCGGTGGCTCGCGCCGCTGCTCGAGGGGGAGATCCGCTCGTGCTTCGCCATGACCGAGCCGGACGTGGCCTCCTCGGACGCCACGAACATCGCCACGCGGATCGATCGTGACGGCGACGAGTACGTCATCAACGGCCGCAAGTGGTGGTCGTCCGGGGCCGGGCGCGAGCGCTGCAAGATCGCGATCGTGATGGGCAGGACCGACCCGTCGGCGCGCACGCACGCGCAGCAGAGCTTCGTGCTCATGCCGCTCGACACGCCCGGCATCACCGTCGTGCGAAACCTCAAGGTCTTCGGCTACCAGGATCGCGAGACCCACGCCGAGCTGCTGCTGGAGGACGTGCGCGTGCCGGTCTCGAACCTGATCGGCCCGGAGGGCGGCGGCTTCATGATGAGCCAGGCGCGCCTCGGGCCGGGACGGATCCATCACTGCATGCGCGCGATCGGCATGGCCGAGAGGGCGCTCGAGCTGATGTGCCGGCGCGCGCAGTCGCGCGTCGCGTTCGGCAAGCCGATCGCCGAGCAGGGCGTCGTGCAGGACTGGATCGCCGAAAGCCGCATCGAGATCGACCAGGCGCGGCTGCTGACGATGTACGCGGCGTGGCTGATGGACTCCGCCGGCAACAAGGCCGCGCGCAACGAGGTGTCGGCGATCAAGGTCGTCGCGCCGAACGTCGCGCTGCGGGTCGTCGACCGCGCGATCCAGGTGCACGGCGGAGGCGGCGTGTGCGAGGACTTCCCGCTCGCCGAGATGTACGCCGGGCTGCGAACGCTGCGGCTGGCCGACGGGCCCGACGAGGTCCACAAGATGGTGATCGCACGGCGCGAGCTGCGCCGGCACGCGGAGGCCGCGGGCTGATCGCCCACACCCGGCGGGATTCACACTAGGGTTGGCGCGAAGCCCACGAGGAGGATCGATCGCTGTGAACATGAGGCGTCTGGCCGAGCTCCCGCTCTTTCAGGGTCTGGACGAGAACGCGCTGCGCGAGATCGGCGCAGCCGTCTCCGAGGAGAGCGTCGAGACGGGGCGCGTGCTCGTCCGCGAGGGCGACTACTCGCAGGACCTGACGATCATCGACGAGGGCACGGCGCGCGTCGAGCGCGATGGGCAGGAGCTCGCCCAGCTCGGGCCCGGCGACATGTTCGGCGAGGCGGGGCTGCTCCAGAAGGGCATGCGCAATGCGACCGTCGTCGCGACGACCGACGTGCGGATGATCCACCTGACGAACTTCGACCTCAACCGCCTGCGCGGGGCGCATCCCGAGCTGCTCGAGCGCATCCAGCAGATCGAGGCCGATCGCGCGGCGCGGTAGGGGCCCCGCGCCTCAGCGGCGCGCGCCGCGCAGCACGATGCGCTGCGTGACCCAGTCGGCGCGTCCGCGCACGTGCACGACGACGAGCACGGGCAGCGGGCGCCCGCGGCGCAGCTGGGCGAGGGCGCGCGGGCCGAGCGGGAAGGTGAGCAGCGCCGCGCGGCCCTGCGCGACGCGCACGGTCCGCCTGCTCAGGCGCGTGAGCCTGGGCCTGCCGGCCGCGGCGCTCGCGAGCGCCCCCACGCGGGCGTAGAGCGAGACGTCGGCGTCGCAGCTCGTCGCGGACGGCTGGCAGGTGAGCGAGCCGACGCGCACGGTTCGCAGGCGCAGTCGCAGCGTGCCGTCGCGCACCGACGGCGCGGCCGGAAACGCGCCCGGCGTCGACGCCGACTGCGTCGGCGCGGCGACCGGCACGTCGGTCAGCGGCGGCGGCGGCGGGGGCGGAGTCTCGGAGGTCGTGAACGTCGCGAAGCGCCCGCCGGTTCGGGTGCCCGCCGCGGGGTTCTCGGCGAGGACCCGGAAGCGGTAGGTCGTCGCGGGCGCCAGCCCGCCGACGTGCGCGGAGGCGCTCTCGTACGCCGATGCGGACGACGCGGCGGAGGCGGGCGTGGCGATCAGGTCCCCGCCGCTCGCCGGCCCGTACTCGAACCGTGTGGTCGTCGGCTGCCCGCCCGCGTTCGTGCTGCCGGTGAGCGTCGCGCCCGCGGTGGAAACGTCGGTCGCCGCCGCGGTGAACGCCTGCGGCAGCGCGGCGGTGCTGTTGCGCAGGACGCTGACGTCGCCCGACAGCGTGTTGACGATCGCGGCGTCGAGGCGCCCGTCGCCGTCGAGATCGGCGGCGACGATGCCGCCCGCGCCCAGGCCGCCGCCGGCGTGGCTCGCGGCTGCGGTCAGCTTCGCGACGCCGCGCGGCTCGAAGCCGCCGGTGCCGTCACCGAGCGCGGTGACGAGCTCGCCCGCGGCCCCTGACTGGTCGAGCAGGACGTCGCCGCGCCCGTCGCCGTTGACGTCGCCGATCGCCACGCCGCCGAGCGTGCCGGCCCCCGAGAGCGGGATGGGGCTCGCGGTCGGCGGGCCGGACAGCGGTGCGAACAGGCCGGTGCCGGGGCTCTGGTCCAGGGCGCCGAACGCCCCGGCGCCCGCGTCGGTCGCAAGATCGGTCGGCGGCGCGCCGTCGAGGTCGCCGAGCGCGCTGTGCTGGGCGAGCGCGGGGAGGCCGCTGACGAGCTGGGCGCCGGCGGTGAGGCCTCCGGCGCCGTCGCCGCGCATCACACGGGCGCGCACCGGCGTCAGGCACATGGCGAGGACGTCGTCGTGTGCGTCCTCGTCGATCGGGCCGGCGGAGAGCCCGCCGAGGCCGCCGGTGCAGGCGACGGAGAAGGGGACCGGGACCACGCCGGCCGCGTCGAACGTGCCGTCGCCCCGGCCCGCCGCCACGTGAAGGCTCGAGCCGGAACCGGCCGTCACGAGGTCGAGCGCCGGCGAGCCGGTCAGCTGCGCGAGGGCGACCGAGCCGACCGCCAGCAGGCCGGGGTCCGCGTGATCGGTCGCGGGGCCGAGCCCGTCGGGGCCGCCGAGCAGGACGGCGTAGTGCCCGGCGCCGCCGGCGCCGCCCGCCGGGACGACGAGGTCGGCGTGCCCGTCGCCATTGAGGTCACCGGCGACCGGGCCGGCGGGCGTGGCGCCCGCGATGGCGCGCACCGCGCCGGCGCTGAACACGCCCGCGGGGCCGCCGAGGAGCTGGGAGACGGTGCCGTCGGCGGTGTTCGCGACGGCGAGGTCCGGGCGCCCGTCGCCGTTGAAGTCGCCCGACGCGACACCCGCGGGTGCCGCGCCGACCGGGTAGGTGGCGCTGGTGAAGCTCGGCGGCGGGCCGCCGCCGTGGGCGGGCGCCGCCGCGAGCAGCGCGAGGACGCTGGCTCCTGTGGCCGCAATGGCACTGACGGGTCGGGGCATGGGGAACCTCTGGAGACCGGGCTGGAGTTGCACCGGCACGGTCCCTTTCGGCTTCCGCGCGCCCGCAGGGTGCACGGCGGCCTGCAACGACCGCCGCTGAGCGGGCCGGTTCAGCCGCCCAGCGCAGGGGGGCTGAGGCTCTTGACGTTCACGCCGAGCGTGCTCGCGAGCGCCGTCACGCCGCCCAGGCCGGCGGCGAGCGAGGCGATCTTCGCGACGTCCAGGTTGCCGGACCTGAGGCCGGGGACGAGGCCCTGGACCTTGGCGATCAGCGCGGTCATCCTGTCGCCCAGGCCCCGGAGCCTGTCGTCCGACAGCGCCGCGTTACGCGCGTTCTTCAGCTCGTTCGCCGTGAAGGCGCCGGCGAGCGCGGCCTTGACGAGCGCCTTCGTGCGACCTGTGGCGCCCTTCTTGAACGTCCCGGCCCGGTACGGGTTGTAGATCCACTTCTTGAACGCGCCGATCGCCAGCCCGGTGTGCAGCACGAACTTCGTCTTGGCGAACTTGACGTCGGGCACGGTCCGGGTGGTCACCTGGCCGCCGGGGCTCGTCGATGCGACGGTCTTCGTCCCGTTCCCGCAGCCGGCCGCGACGAGGGCGACGGTCAGCAGGGCGACGATGGTGGTGAGGGCGAGCGAGCGGCGCATCGGTCGCAGGCTATCGCCGGCGCCCGCGCCGGCGCCGGTCGAGCATGTGCGTCGTCATCTGCGCCAGCGCGCCCCCGGTGAGCGACCCCGCGATAACGTCGCCCGGATAGTGCACGCCCGTGTGGACACGCGAGTAGGCCACCAGCGCGGCGAGCGCGCGGACGGGTACGCCCGCGCCCGGCAGCACGTGCGCGACGCCTGTCGCGAAGGCGAACGCCGAGGCCGAGTGGCCCGAGGGGAACGATGTGGAGCCGGGCATCGGCACGTGGCGCGCGACCGGGACCTCCTGGAGCACCCGGTCGGGCCGGGAGCGGCGCCACAGCGGCTTGACCGCGACGTTCACGACGACCGAGGCGACGCCGACGCTCGCCAGCCCGCTCGCGGCGGCGCGCCGCCCGCCCGAGCCGCCCGCGACCGCCAGCAGCCCGGCGACCCCGAGCCACAGCTTCGAGTGGTCGGCCACCGCGCTCAGGCGCGCGAGCGCCACGTCGAGCGAGGGCGTGGGGGTCCGCGCGACGGCCGCGTACGCGGCGACGTCGAGGCGCTCGACCTCATCCAGCAGTCCGGACACGGGCACGATCGGCCGATCCTATGACGCAGGACGATTCGCCGGGCGCAGGGGCCGCCACCGGCGAGCGTGTCGTGATCCTCCTGCGCCACGGCGAGACGTCGTGGTCGCTGGAGGGCCGGCACACCGGCCGCACCGACGTCGCGCTCACCGGGGCAGGGCGCGACGAGGCCCGTGCGGCGGGCGCGCGGCTGGCGGGCGTCCACGTCGACCACGTCCTGACCAGCCCGCTCGTGCGCGCGCGGGAGACGTGCGAGCTCGCCGGCTTCGGCGGGCGCGCCCGGCTCGCCGATGCGCTGCTCGAGTGGGACTACGGCGCCTACGAGGGCCGCACGACCGCCGAGATCCGCGTGGGACGCCCGGACTGGTCGCTGTTCCTCGACGGCTGCCCGGACGGCGAGTCGGCGGCGGACGTGGGCGCGCGCGTCGATCCGCTGGTCGCGCAGCTGCGCGCGGCCGATGGCGCGTGGCTGCTCGTCGCGCACGGGCACGTGCTGCGGGTGCTCGCCGCCCGCTGGGCCGGCCTCGAGCCGCGCGCCGGCGCGGGGCTCGCGCTCGGCACCGCCGCGATCTGCGTGCTCGGCTTCGAGCGCGACACGCCGGTGCTGCGGCGCTGGAACGACACCGGCGACCTCCCGTAGACCGTGGCCTCCGCCCTGACCGACGTGCTGCCGCTCGGGCTCGCGGTGGCGCTCAGCCCGCTCCCGGTGATCGCCTGCGTGCTCATGCTGCTCTCCGAGGAGAGCCGCGTGAACGCCGTGGCGCTGCTGTGTGGCTGGACGCTGACGATCGCCGCGATCGCCGGCGTCGTCCTCGTCGCCGGCATCGACGTGGCGCCGAGCAGACACACGCCGACGTGGGCCGCGGTCGCCGAGCTCGTCGTCGGCGCCCTGCTCGTCGTCATCGGGGTCCTGGCCTGGGTGCACCGCCGGCACGGCGCGGCCGAATGGGGCGCGCGCTGGCTGACGCTCGTCGACGACATCCGTCCCCCGGCAGCGTTCGGGCTGGCGGCGCTGCTGGCCGTCTCCAACGTGAAGGACATGGCGCTGACCGTCGACGCGGGCACGCACATCCAGCGCGCGGGCCTCAGCGCGCTGGAGGAGCTCGTGGTCCTGGCGCTGTTCGCGCTCGCCGCGAGCGTCGCCGTCGCCGTGCCGCTCGCGATCGACCTGCTCGCGGGCGAGCACGCCGAGCCGGTGCTGCGCCGCTGGCACCGCTGGCTCGAGCGTCACTCACGGACCGCGGCGGGCGTGCTGCTCGGGGTGCTGGGCCTCGTGTTGGTGGTGACGGGGCTCGCGGCGCTGTGAGGGCATGCCTGATGTCGGGCGCGGTGATGATGGTCGTGGTCGGTGAGCGGCGCAGCTGTTCGCGCCCACCACGGCGACGGCGCGGCCAGCCCTCACCCGTAGCGTCGAACCAGCGCCGCCGAGATCCCGTCAGCACGCGCGACAGACCGGAAGACCGCCACGCTCGCGGCCCGCGGCCGGCGCGCCAGGGTCTTCGGGTCGAAGCTGTAGAGGCCGAACTTCGGGGTGTATCCGGCGACCCACTCCAGGTTGTCGGTCAGCGACCACGCGACGTAGCCGCGGACGTCGATCCCGTGGGCGATCGCGCGCTGCAGCACGCGCAGGTGCCGGACGAGGTAGCGCGGGCGCAGCGTGTCACGTGCGTCGGCGATGCCGTTCTCGGTGACGACCAGCGGCAGCCCGTACCCCGCGGCGATGCGAAGGACGGCGGCGAACCCGTCCGGGTAGATCTCCGAGCCGAAGTCGCTGCAGGTCGTCGGGCATGCCGGGGCGGTCGGGGCGAGCGCTGACCGGTAGCTCGTCTGCGGCAGGAAGTCGAGCACCCCGATCCGCGGCGTGAGCGATGCGCCCAGCCCGCTCACGCGTCCGCGGAAGTAGTAGTTGACGCCCACGAAGTCGGCCTTGTGGGCGAGCGCCGGGTGCCGCTCGCCGGCATCCACCACGCCGTTCGCGTTGACGTCGTAGATGCCCTTGATCGCGGCATCGAGGAACAGGCGGTTGAAGAGGTGGTCGGCGTGGCGCGTCGCTGCGATGTCGACCGGGGAGCCGGGGTCGGCGGGCGTGAACGCGATCATGTTCTGCACGACCCCGACGCGCGCCCGGGCGCGGTCGCCGCCGGCGTCGGCGCGATCCCAGCGCTTCAGCGCGTCGTAGGCGGCCGCATTGGCGCGCGCGAGGTTCTGGACCGCGGTGATCGCCGCGGTGTAGCTGAAGGCGCCGGGTGGGAAGTAGCCGGCGAAGACCCCCGGGATGTTCACGTAGCCGTACGTCGCCTGCACCATCGGCTCGTTGATCGGCGTCCAGTCGTCGACGAGACCCCCGAGCTTCCAGCCCAGGAACGCCGCGTACTTGCGGAACTCCGTGACGCTCGCGGCGCTCAGCCAGCCGCCGCGGGCGAGCCTGGGCAGCGCCGCGTTCGGGTCGATCCCGCTGAGCCGGTCGCGCACCGCGATCGGGTCGTGCAGCCAGCGCGGCAGCGTGAAGTGCTGCAGCGTCACGAGCGGCGTCATCCCGGCCGCGCGGATCTGCGCGAGCAGCGCCCGGTAGTGCGCGACCGCACGCGGGTCGGCGAGGCGGTCGAGCCGGCGCAGAGCGCCGGCGCTCACGACCGTGCCCGTCCTGACGCCCGCCGTCGAGCGCGGGAAGATCCGGCTCCATTCGATCGAGAGGCGGAACGTCGTCGCGCCGAGCCCGCGCGCGAGCGCGACGTCGCTCG
Source organism: Solirubrobacteraceae bacterium (assembly GCA_017882425.1). Taxonomy (GTDB): domain Bacteria; phylum Actinomycetota; class Thermoleophilia; order Solirubrobacterales; family Solirubrobacteraceae; genus F1-60-MAGs163. The sequence goes on along the minus strand of JADGPM010000041.1, from coordinate 1,639 downwards.
CGCCGCGCCGGTAGAAGCCGGGCCCGTTCTCGGGCTGGTCGCCGCTCGCGTGCCCCGCCGCGATGTTGGCCCGGTCGTGCGTCCACGCCCACCAGTCGCTGCCGCGATCGAGATCCTGTCCGCGGCCCATCTCGCTCTGGAAGCCGGCGGTCGCGACGCCCCACGCGAAGCCGCGCGGGAAGCGCAGCGTCGCGGCGTGGGCGGCGCCCGGCAGGGCGAGCACGAGGGCGGCGACGAGAGCGACGGGGAGCGGTCGGCGAAGGCGGGGCGGCACGCCGGCAGGGTAGCCGCCGCCGGGCGCCCGGCGCGCCACTCCGAGGCGGTCACCGCCGCCGGCGATCACGGTGTTACGGTGGCCCTCCGACCCCCGAACGGAGAATGCCATGCCCCTGGACACCTACGTCCTGCTCGCCGGCCAGTACGACAACGAGGCCGACGCGATCGCAGACTACGACGCCGTGCATGCCGCCTACGTCGAGCTCGACCTGATCGACACGTACGACGCCGCGGTCCTCAGCAAGGACGCCGACGGCGAGGTCAGCATCGTCAAGAAGCACGAGGAGCCGACACGCCAGGCCGCAGCCGGCGGACTCGTCGCAGGCCTCGCCGTCGGTGCTGCGATCGCCCTCTTCCCGGCCGTCGCGATCGGCGGCGCGCTGCTCGTCGGCGGCGCCGCCGGCGCCGGCCTCGGCGCGGTCGCCGGACACGTCACGGCGGGCCTCAGCCGCTCGGACCTCAAGGACCTTGGCGAGCTGCTCGACGACGGCACGAGTGGCCTGCTCGTGATCGCCGCGACGGACGTCGAGGCGCACGTCGAGCGTGCGATCACGCGTGCCAAGAAGCAGGAGAAGAAGCAGGTCCAGGTCGACGCCGACAAGCTCAAGGAGCAGATCGACGCCGCCTGAGGGCCGCGATGCCCGGCGCAGGCCCCGCGCACCGCGCGGCGCCGGAGGACTCCCCCGTCGGCGCCTATCTGCGCCGCCTGCACGCGCGCCACGCGGGCGCCGACGAGGGCGAGGTCGCCTCGTACATCCCGGAGCTCGCCGACGCCGATCCTGCGGCGTTCGGGATCTGCCTCGTCACCGCCGACGGCGCCGTCTACGAGGTCGGTGACACGCGCAGCGAGCTGACGATCCAGTCGATCTCCAAGGCGTTCACCTACGCCCTCGCCGTCGAGGAGCTGGGGGCCGAAGAGGTCGAACGCCACATCGGCGTCGAGCCGACCGGCGAGGCGTTCAACGCGATCACGCTCGACCCGGTCACGGGCACACCCCAGAACCCGATGGTGAACGCCGGCGCGGTCACGGCGGCCGGCCTGATCGCGCGGCGCCATCCGGGCGACGGCGTCGCGCGGCTGGTCGACAGCTACGGCCGGTTCGCCGGCCGCCCGCTGACGATCGACGAGGCCGTGCGCAGCTCCGAGGACGCGACCGGTCACCGCAACCGGGCGATCGCGCACCTGCTGCGCGGGTCCGGTGCGCTCCCCGTCGAGCCCGAGGCCGCGCTCGCCGTGTACTTCAGCCAGTGCTCCGTCGCCGTCGACTGCCGCGACCTCGGCATCATGGCGGCGACGCTCGCCGGCGGCGGGCGCAACCCGGTCACGGGCGAGCGCGCCGCGCAGCCGGCCACCGTCCGCAAG
>JADGPM010000040.1 GCA_017882425.1 Solirubrobacteraceae bacterium | reverse complement strand
GTGGGATGTCGGCCCCCGATGCCTCGAATAGTCTCCGCCGGTGACCTCGGGTGGTGCACCGGACAGCCTTGGCTCGTTCGCGATCGGTTTCGACCAGCGCGACCGTGCGCGTCTGCATGCGCTGTGGGACGAGATCATCGCCTCGAACCGCTGGTCGCAGGGCTCCGTCGTCGAGGCGTTCGAGGCTGCGTGGGAGGGCTGGAACGGGTTGCCGGCCGTGGCCATGTCGAGCTGGTCGGGGGCCGCGCTCGCAGCGCTCGAGTTCGCCGGCGTGCGCGGGACGAAGGTGCTCTGCCCGTCCAACACCTTCATGGCAACGCCGCTCGCAGCCCAGGCGGCGGGCGCCGAGGTCGTCTTCGTCGACTGCAACCGGCACGACCTGTGCGCGTCGTTCGCCGACTTCGAGGCCAAGGCGCTGGCGCACCGCCCACGCGCCGCGTTCGTCGTGCACATCGGCGGGCACATCGCGTTCGACGTCGAGCGCATCGCGGCGTTCTGCCGCGCCGAGGGGATCTTCCTGATCGAGGACTGCGCCCATGCGCACGGGGCCTCGTTCAACGGCCGGCGCCCCGGCACGTGGGGGGACGCGGGCATCTGGTCGTTCGCGGCCACGAAGACGATCTCGACGGGCGAAGGCGGGATGCTCGTCGCCGCCGACGAGGACCTGGTCGGCTTCGCGCGCTCCTACCGCGACTACGGCAAGCCCGACTACGCCCGTGCCGGTCTGAACCTACGCATGAACGAGTTCACGGCCGCGCTCGGCCTCGTCGGAACCGAGCGGATGGAGGAGATCACGGCGTGGAAGAACGCCGCCGCGCGCGAATGGCTCGACGCCGATCACCCCGACCGCGTGCAACTGCCGCCCGGCATGGTGTCGGGCCTCTACAAGTACATCGTCTTCCGTCCGATCGAGCGGTCGACGGGCAAGGTCTACGACTCGCCGTGTCATCGCATCATGGGACACGACGTGGATCTGCCCAACACCGACTGGGTGGCGGAGAACCACTGGTGCGTACCCCTGTACTATCAGCCGTCGCCTGAGAGGGCGGAAGAAGGGAAGGATGCGTGAGAGTTCTCGTCACCGGCGGGTCGGGGTTCATCGGCTCCCATGTCGTCGACCGCCTGCTGATGCACGGGCACGATCCGCGCATCTTCGATCTCGTCCACCCGTGGCGTCACGGCTCGGACGCGGTCGAGTGCGTCACCGGTGACATCCTCGACGGGATGTCGCTGCGCGAGGCGATGAGGGGATGCGACGGCGTGATCCATCTCGCAGCCGTCGCCGATGTCGACGAGGTCGCTCTCGATCCGCTGCGCGCGGATCTCGTGAACACGCGCGGGACCGCCGTCGTGCTGGATGCGGCACGCGACGAGGATGTCCGGCACGTCGTCTACGGCAGCACGATCTGGGTCTACGGCAACGCGCCCGGGAGCGACGCGCTCGACGAGGACGTCCCACTCGTGGCTCCGGATCACTTCTACACCGCCACGAAGCTGGCGGGGGAGATGTACTGCCGCTCGTACGGGCGGATGTTCGGTCTCGAGCCGACGATCCTGCGCTTCGGGATCCCGCACGGCCCGCGTGCGCGCGCCGCCACGGTCGTGGCGAAGTTCGTTGCGCGCGCGTTCGCCGGCGAGCCGATCAGCATCAACGGCGACGGCAGCCAGGCGCGCCAGTTCGTCTACGTCGAGGATCTCGCCGACGGCGTCGTCGCATCCCTGATCCCGGCCGCTCTCGGGCGCACGTTCAACCTGGTGGGCGACGAGAACATCAGCGTGCGCGAGATCGCCGCGATCGTGCAGGGCCTCATCGCGGACGTCTCCATCGTGCACGCGTCCGGTCGCGTGGGAGACCTCGGGCAGGTCCGGATCTCCGCCGAACGCGCCCGCGCGGAGCTCGGCTGGCAGGCCGAGACGAGCTTCGCCGACGGCGTTGCCCGCTACGTGGCCTGGGTCGCGGGGACGAACGGCTCCCCGAGTTCGGCCACCGCGTCGAGGATCAACGGCAGTGCCCCGACCGTTCTCCGCCAGGAGTCCGGCGCGCTGTAGTGATCGGCGTCGTGCAGGAGCACGACGTCGCCGGCGCTGAGGTTGCGCGTGGCGCGGCGGGCGATCGCCGCGGGCGTTTCGCGCGCGCCCCAGTCGCGCCCCCAGCTCGACCACAGCAAGGGCTCCCAGCCGCGCCGGCGCACGAGCCGCAGCGCGCCGCTCGAGAAGACGCCGTAGGGCGGCCGGTAGAGCGTCGGCTCGCGGCCGCTCGCCTCGGCGAGGGTGTCCCAGGCGCGATCGAGATCGCTCGCGAGTGACGCGACCCGCCGGCGGAGCAGCAGCCGGTGGTGGTAGCCGTGGAGGGCGATCTCGTGTCCGGCCGCAGCGATCTCGGCAGCGATCCCCGGCCAGCGGGCGACCTGCTCGCCGACGAGGAAGAACGTCGCGGTCGCACCTGCCGCCGCCAGGATGTCGAGCGTCGCCGGTGTGCCCTCGGGGTGGGGGCCGTCGTCGAAGGTCAGGGCCACGCCCTCGGCGCGGAGGAGCCGGCAGCGGATGCCGGCGCGCTCCGCGATGCGCGGGGCGAGCGGCAGCGGCGCGGGCCAGACCCAGGCTGCCGCCCCCGCGACACCCATCGCGGCGACCGCCCGGCGCATTCAGCGCTCCGCCGGGCGCAGCTCGGCGATCGCGAGCACGTGGGAGGCGGCCGAGGGGAGATCCGCGAAGCGCGGATCCGGGCGTCGTGGCTGCTCGAGTGCGTGCTGGAGCGCCTGGCCGAGCTCGGCACGGGAGCCGACGACCGCGGCGAGACCGAAGCGCCGCAGCGCCGCGTCGTTCTTGCGGATGTGACCGCGCCCCCAGCCGAAGGAGATCGCCGCGCAGCCGCGCATCGTCGCCTCGAGCACGGTCAGGCCGCAGGTCGAGTGGATGAGTGCGTCGGCCGCCGCCATCCACTCCGGCATGCGGTCGGTGAAACCCTCGACCCGTACGCGCGGCTCGCCGCCGAACTGCGACGCGATGCGGCCCCGGAGCGAGTCGTTGTGCCCGCAGAGGCACACCACCTGGGAGACGCGCTCGAGCGCGAGCGCCTCCTCGACCGCGCCGGTGATATCGCCGACGCCCCAGCCGCCGCCCGAGACGAGCACGATGGATCCGCCGGCGGGCAGACCGAGGGCGGCACGGGCATCGGCGGCTGCCAGGGGTATGCGGAACTCCGGACGCGTGAAGCCGTGGACGCAGTGGATCTCGGTCGCCGTCCCGGCGATCCGGCGAACCTCCGGCACCGACTCGGGGTGCGTGACGAGATGGACGTCGATCCCGGGGCTCGCCCAGTAGTCGAGCGCCGCGAGGTCCGTGATCCCCGAGCACACCGGGATCTCGAGGCGGCCCGAGCGCCGCAGCCGGCCGAGCACCTCGGTGACATTCGGATAGGTCGAGACGATGACATCGGGATGGACGCTCGCGATCAGCCGCAGGATCGCCGGTGCGCTGCGTCGCGTCAGAAGCGCCTGGGTGGCGCGGCGTGTCGGCGGGCACTCCGCAAACAGCCAGAAGCCGACGTCCCAGGCGAGCTGGAAGCGGTAGAAGACGATGCCCGGAGCATCGGCGCTCATCGCCTTGACGATGCCGCCGATGGCGGCCAGCGCGTCTTCGGTGATGATCTCCGCGCCGGGGTTCTCGGCGCGCAGTTGCTCGGCCAGGGTCTGCGCAGGCTGGTCGTGGCCGGCGCCCACGCTCGCGGTCAGGATGAGGATCCGTGGTGCGCGGGCCGTCGTTTGTGGGTGCGCCGTCGCTTCGCGGCGTGCCGTGACCGGGGCTCCGCGCACTGCGCGATTCTACTCCGCCCGGTGCGCCGCCCGGTGGGCGTGGCGCGATGCGTCCTAGTCCGCGCGGCTCGCGATTCCCTGGCTCGGGTGCTCGTCTTCCAGCGCCCGGATCTCCGACCGGCGGGCGTACCTGGCACGGAGCCAGATTCCCGCCTCGAGCAACATCACCGACGCACCGACGACCGCGGCGACGAGCGTGATGTCACGTACAGGCTGCATGGCTCCTCCCGGGCATGAGCGTGCCTCGGCTCCTCCACCGAGAGCTCGATCATAGTGTTTCCGGGTACAAGCTGCCTGCCGTTCGATCACCGAGCGGGCATGAGGTGCCCGGCCTCGAACCACTCGTCGTCGGGCGGACCGGCTGCGGCGAAGCTCGCGCCGAGTGCCTCGCCGACTGCGGGCATCAGACGCTCGTCGGGCGGCCCCTCTCACGGCCGGCGCGCCACCAGCGCCTCGATCGCCGCGGCACTCAGCCCGGCCTTGGCGATGAACCCGCACGCGGGCGCGTCGCGCAGCGCGGCGCCGAGATCGGCCTCACTCCGGCTCGAGGTCAGGACGACGGCGGGCGGGTTGCGCAACCCGGCGAGGGAGTGCGCGAGGTCGATGCCGGAGATGTCAGGCAACAGCACGTCGAGCAGGACGACCTCCGGCTCCAGCTCGCGGGCCTGGCGGAGTGCAGAGGCGCCGTCGACCGCCTCTCCGACAACGGCGAAACCGGCCTCGTGCAGCATCTGCCGGGCGAAGCGACGGAAGGTCGGATGGTCGTCCACCACGAGGACGGTCGGCACGTGCGGATCCTTACAGGTTCCGCAGCATCGTCACTCGGTGGCTCCCCTGATCTTCGCTGCGGCGATGCTCGCCGCGCGGCCTCAGGCGTCCGCGCCCGGGAAGCCCGGCGTCAGGAGCACCCTCTCGTCGGCGAGGATCGTCATCGCCTCGTAGCCCTTCAGGCGCGCCGTCCAGGCCGGGCCGTTCGTCCCCATCGCGAAGGCGGCGGTAGCGTAGGCGTCGGCGGTCGCGAGCGAGGGTCCGGTGATCGTGACCGAGAGGACGCCGACCGGGGGCCGGCCGGTGTGCGGGTCGACGATGTGGTGGCCGCGTGCATAGGTGCCGGAGGTCGCGATCGCGAGATCGGTGCCTGCGACGACCTTGGCGACCGCCTCGGAGATCGTCGGATGCTGGATGCCGACACGCCAGCAGTCGTCGGGCCGGGCGCGCCCGCGGGTCACGACGTCGCCACCGGCGCTGACCGCGAAGTCGCGCAAGCCCTGCGCGCTGAGGAGCGCGGCCACGCGGTCGACCGACCAGCCCTTCACGAGTCCTGATGGATCGAGCGCCTCCGGCGACGCCGCGCCGACGTCGAAGAAGCCGCGCGTCTCGGAGCGCAGGCTGTCGCAGCGCGCCAGGATTGCGCGGACGTCGGCGTGCGCGTCGGCGAGTGCGAGCTCGCCGCGGTTGATGCGCGTGATCTCGCTGTCGTCCTTGTAGGTGCTGAAGCGCGCGTCCACGGCGCGGAACTCGTCGAACGCCCGGTCCAGCATGCCGTCGGATGCGCCCTCGTCCCGGAGGTCGATGACGATCGGCATGCCCATCACGTGCTCGACGCGCCGCACGCCCGGGAGCGCGGCAGCTACCACGCCTTCTCCCGCGTGATCGCGGCCTGCAGCGACTGCGCGAACGCGTCGCTCGTGTAGGTCGCGCCCGAGATGATGTAGATGTGCGTGCTCTGCGCTTTCAGCGCCTCCTGGATCAGGAGCGGGAGCGCGTTCTCGCTGATGTACTGCGAGCGGCCCGTGTGATCCGGGAAGACCGGAACCTTGATCGAGTCGATGTGGCGCTTGGCCACCTTCTTCGTCCCGGTGACCGTCGTCGTCTTCGTGACGACGATGGTGACCTGCACGTTGCCCCAGCGATCCGCCTGGCCGAGGCTGCCGGTGAACGTCTTCTTGGCGACGATGATCTTCTTGAGCGCCGCCTTGGGCGCCATCGCGGCGGCCAGGGCGTTCCCGCTCGTCACGGTCAAAGCGAGCATCGTCAGGATGATCGTGAGTGGTCTGCGCACGGTGGTTCTCCTTGTCAGATCAGGGCGAAGCGCTCGGCATGGACCTGGCGCCGTGGCACGCGGGCCTCGCGCACGTTCTTGCGGATGAACGCGGCCATCGCGGGCGGGCCGCACAGGAAGACGTCTCGTTCGGTGATGTCGGGCACGAGCTCGAGCAGGTGGGCGGGGGCGAGCAGGTCGCGACCTGCGCCGATGTGGTCGCCCACGAGGTAGTGGACGACGGCGCCGCTTGCGGCGCAGAGCTCGTCGAGCTCGGCCCGGAAGATGACGTCGGCCTCGGTCACGACGCGGTAGAGGACGATGAGGTCTCCCGGCATCGTCTCGATCAGCGCGCGGATCGGCGTGATGCCGATGCCGCCGGCGATCAGCACGACCTTGTCGCCGCGACGGCGGTCGTCGGTGAAGACGCCGAACGGCCCTTCGGCGAGCACGCGCGTCCCGGGTGGGATCTGGGCGATGCGCGCCGTGTGGTCGCCGAGCCCCTTGACCGTGATGCGGAGCGACGTCCCGTCCGGCGCGGCGGACAGCGAGAACGGGTGCGCGGTGCCCCAGGCGCCGCGCGCCAGGAACCGCCAGAGGAAGAACTGCCCGGCGTGGGCGCGCAGGCTCTCGACGTTGCGTCCCGTGATGCGCAGCGAGACGACGCCCGGCCCCTCCGGCGTCACCTCCGAGACCCGCAGCCCGTGGCGGAGGGCGCCCGTGAGCGGGACGAGCACCCGCCAGAACACGAGGACGGCGATCGTCACGAGGTACAGCGCCCGCCAGTAGTCCGCGGCGATGCGGCTCAGTACGAGCTCGTTGCCGGTCGGGATCTCATGGAACCAGGAGAGCGCGATGCCCGCGTACGCCAGCAGGTGCACCGCGTACCACCACTCGTAGCGCAGCCGGCGGCGCACGATCACGACCGATGTTCCGACCACCGCGAGCAGCATCCCCGTGCCGATCGTCGCCGTGATCATGCCCGGATAGATGCCGCCGCCGAGCATCGTCGAGATCTCGCTGCCGACCCCGATCTTGTCGACGAGCGCATACCCCCAGACCGTGAGCACGACGTGCGCGACGATCAGATCGATGCAGACGTGCCCGTTCCAGCGGTGCCAGATCGTCAGGCGATCGAATCCCACCAGGCGCTCGAGCGCCGGCAGCCGGGCGAGCAGGACGACCTGGATGAGCGCGAGGTAGGCGCCGAACAGCCCCGTCAGCCGCCCGGCGCTCGTCAGGCCGGCGCCCGTGGAGGACGGGTGCAGGTTGCCTCCGTGCACCCAGAGCCAGACGATCGCGACCGCATTCGCGGCGAGAGCGACCGCGAGCAGCGCCGCGGCTGCGCGCCGGCGGAACGCCGTCCGGCGGCGCGCGGAATCGAGCGGGTCTCGCACGCCTCGAAGCCTAGGAGTGATCTGTGAGATCCACATGAGCGCCGGCTGTGAACGCTCACAGGAAGCCCGGCAGACACGTGCGCCGGTAGATCGATGCCTGTCGATGGAGATGCTACATTCACGGACATGAATGTTCCCGCGATCGAGCTCGAGCCACCGCGCAGCCTCGGCCAGGGCTGTTGTGCACGCGTCGAGGTCGAGCTCTCGACTGCCGATGTGCGCGGCCTCGGCGAGATCGCAAAGGCCCTGTCGGATCCGGTGCGGCTGCAGATCGTGGACGTGCTCCGCCGCCAGGCGGGCGAGGTGTGCGTGTGTGACCTCCAGCCGCTCTTCGCGGTCTCGCAGCCGACGCTCTCCCACCACCTGAAGAAGCTGCGCGACGCCGGCATCGTCGGCGTCGTCCGGCGCGGCCAGTGGGCGTACTACTACGTGGT
>JADGPM010000249.1 GCA_017882425.1 Solirubrobacteraceae bacterium | reverse complement strand
AGCGCTCGCTCGCGGGCGCGCACGAAGTACTGCAGCACCGCGAACACCGTCGCCGCCACGCCGAGGACGTTGAGCGCAAAGAACGCGATGCGGACACCCTGCGGGATGTCCGGCGCTCCGGCGGCCAGGGCCGGATCGATCGCGGCGGAGAACACGACAAGCCCGACGAACGCCAAGAACCAGGGGACGGCCTGCCGTGCTCCCACGAAGACGAGCGCCCCCATCGGAGAGGTGATCGCCCAGAGGCACACAGCGGAGGAGTTCTCGAAACCGCCCAGGCTCCATTGCAGCGCGAACGGCAGCAACAGCGGAAGAACCAGCTGGCTCTCCCGAAACAGGACGTAGCGGCGCGTTCGCGCGAACGTGAAGATGCTGACCGCCGTGGCGACCTGATACGCGAACGGGATCAGGGCCGACACCCAAAGCCCGAGCACGGCGTACGTCACGACCCATACGCACGACAGGGCCGCCATGAGCGCCGAGGACAACACCAGGACCGCCTTGCGAGCGCGGAGCTCATCCGAGTCCGAGGGAAGCGCGCCGATCTCAACAAACCGCTGCAGCCAGCCAGGTAGCCGCTCCAGCCTCCGCCGCAACGCACGCTCCTTCACGCCACGAGCATAAGCGTCCCATCATCACGCGACCACGCCACCAGCCCCGGCGCCACCCGCTTGATCTGCCACAGTGGCGCCTCGTGGGCCACGAGGCGATGACCATCACATTCTGGGGTGCGGCCGAGACGGTGACCGGCTCCCGGTTCGTCTGTGAGAGCGCAGGCCATCGTGTCCTCGTGGACTGTGGCCTGTTCCAGGGGCTCAAGCGGCTGCGCGAGCTGAACTGGTCCCGCTTTCCGGTCGACCCTGTCTCGATCGACGCCGTGGTGCTCACCCACGCCCACATCGATCACTCCGGCTACCTGCCGGCGCTGGTCCGCGACGGCTTCGCCGGCGACATCTGGTGCACGCCGGGCACTGCCGCGCTCGCCCGCGTGCTCCTGCTGGACTCGGCCCACCTGCACGAGGAGGAGGCCCGCATCGCCAACAAGCGCAGGTCGAGCCGCCACAGGCCGGCGCTGCCGCTGTACACCACCGACGACGCCGAGCGGTGCCTGAAGCACCTGCACCCCGTGGCGGCGGGTGCCACGTTCACCCCGGTGCCGGGCATCGACGCGCTGTTCACGCCCAACGGCCACATCCTCGGCTCAGCGTCGGTCCGCCTGGACGACGGTCGTGCGTCGGTCAGCTTCACCGGCGACGTGGGACGTCCGCATGACCCCATCATGCGCCCGCCCGAGCCGCTGCCGGCGGCCGATCACGTCGTCACGGAGTCGACCTACGGGAACCGGTCCCATGGGGATGTCGATGTCTCCGACGAGCTCGAGGCCGCCGTCAACCGGACGGTGCGGCGGGGCGGCACCCTGCTCCTGCCGGTGTTCGCCGTCGGGCGGGCCCAGACGGTCCTGCACCTGCTGACCGAGCTCAGGCTGGCGGGCCGAATCCCGGAGGTGCCGACCTACCTCAACAGTCCCATGGCGGTCGAGGCCACCGATCTGTTCCTCGAACTGCGCGACGAGCACAAGCTCTCCGACGAGCAGTGCCGCCGGATGCGCGACGGCGTCACGTTCGTCCGCACCGTCGAGGAATCGAAGGAGCTCAACACGCTGCGCGGCCCGATGATCGTGCTGGCCGCGAGCGGCATGGCCACCGGTGGGCGGGTGCTCCACCACCTCGAGCAGCTCCTGCCCGACCACCGCAACACCGTGCTCTTCACCGGCTACCAGGCTGCGGGCACGCGAGGCGAGGCGATGGTCAACGGAGCCAGGAGCATCAAGATCTGGGGGCGGTACATCCCGGTGCGAGCCGAAGTGCAGCAGCTCGACAGCCTGTCGGCCCACGCCGACGCCGACGAGCTCATCGCCTGGCTCTCGCAGACCCCCGTGCCCCGCTGGGGGGCCAGCGTCGTGCACGGCGAGCCGGCCGCCGCCGACACCTTCCGGCTGCGGCTCCGCGACGAGCTCCACTGGGACGCTCGCGTCCCCGGCTACCAGGACGTGGTCCGCCTCCCCGATCACCTGGACCGCGGCGGATCCAGGTAGGCGCCGCCGACTGCCGGAAGAGCCGGCGGCCGCCCCGAGAAGGTCACGCGGGGCCTCTGCTGGGCCTGAATGTCCCCGGCTCTCGTCGCATCCGAGGGCTTCGCGCGGACGCGTACTGTGTGAGCATGGCCAGACGCCCTGCGCGATCGCGTGTCGACCCTCGGGTCACGGTCACGTATCTGCTGGTGCTCGCGCCGCTGATGGTGCTGCTGGCAGGGGCCGGCTTCGCAACGCTCGAGAAGGACAAGATCACCTCGTACTGGGACGGGCTCTGGTGGGCGCTGTCGCTCATGACCACCGTCGGGTTCGTCGGGGAGACGCCGGACACCACCGGCGGCAAGATCGTCTCGGGGATCCTGATGGTCTCCGGTTTCGCGCTCCTGACGCTGGCGACCGCCGCGATCGCTTCCCTGTTCGTGCGCGAGGACGAGGCACCACAGGGGCAGCGCGAGCGCGACTTCGAGCGTGTTGCGCTCGAGCGGCTCGACGAGCTCGCTACGCGCCTCGAGGCCATCGAGAATGCTCTCGGGCGCGAGAAGATCGACGATCCGGAGCACGCTCGGCGCGGGCCCTGATGTTCCGCGACCACGGCGCGCCGCGTCAAAGGGACGTCGCGTCCGCGTAGGCTGCCCGGGTGGACGCCATGAGCCTCACCGACCTGTCCTGGCCCGTGCTGCGTCGCGTGATCGAAGGCCACACGCTGGTCTACCGCGCGACGGGCGGACTCGTCGGTCACCGCTTCCCCGGTGCGCCCCCCAACCTGCTGCTCGACCACGTCGGCGCCAAGAGCGGGACCCGGCGCACCACGCCGTTGGTCTACTTCGAGGACGGGCCTGACGTCGTCATCGTGGCCTCCAAAGGAGGCCACCCCAAGCACCCCGCCTGGTATCACAACCTGCGCGCACACCCCGACACGACGGTCCAGATCGGTCGTGAACATCGAGCCGTCCACGCGCGCGTCGCCAGCCCCGACGAACACGTCCGGCTCTGGCCGAGGGCCGTCGAGACCTACGGCGGCTACCGCGGCTACCAGGAGCGAACCGACCGCGAGATCCCGCTCGTCATCCTGGAGCCGCGAGCCTGACCGTCGACGGTCGCGGCGCGCCAGGGACGCTCCGCGGGGCCTCTCCTGAGCGTCGACCTCGTGGACCGACGGTGGTTCAGACGCCCGCGGTCGCGCCACCCCGTCTACGATCGCCCACGATGCTCATCTCGCCAGCTGGACAGCCCCTCGGCGACCCCGCGAGCCCGCCGAGGGCCGAGGACCTGCAGCCGACGGCGTTCCTCGACTGCGAGGACGATGCGGTGCGCGACTTCGTCGCGCGCGTCACCACCGGCGCGCAGGGCGAACACGACCTCGCCGCGCTCCTGTTCGCGGCAGTGCGCGACGACGTGCGCTACGACCCCTACCGGATACCGACCGATCCCGCCGACTACCGTGCGAGCGCGGTGCTCGGCGCCGGGAGCGGGTACTGCGTGCAGAAGGCGGTGGCGCTGACGGCCGCCGCTCGCGCGGCCGGCATCCCGTCGCGGCTGGGCTTCGCCGACGTGCGCAACCACCTGCAGTCCGAGCGTCTGCGCGAGCGGATGGGGACCGACCTGTTCGTCTGGCACGGCTACAGCGCGCTGTTCGTCGGCGGGCGTTGGACGAAGGCGAGCCCCGCCTTCAACGCTGAGCTGTGTGCCCGGTTCGGGGTTGCGCCGCTGGACTTCGACGGCACCCACGACGCCCTGCTGCACGCGTTCGCCGGGGACGGCTCGCAGTACATGGAGTACGTGCGCGAGCACGGCGTCCACGCCGATCTGCCGCTCGAGCGGATCCTGGCCGCCTACCGTGAGGCCTACCCGGCCATGGGCGTGCGCGACCGGGCCGGCGTCGCGGAGGCCTGACCATGGATCCGGCCGCGCTCGATGTCGAGCTGGTCGGCGACGGACTCGAGGTGCCGTGCGTCGACGGCACCGCGCGCCCGTACCTGAGCCTGGACGCGGCGGCATCGACCAGCGCGCTGCCGGCCGTCGCCCAGCGGGTGACCGAGTTCCTGCCGTGGTACTCGAGCGTGCACCGCGGGGCCGGCTACAAGTCCCAGCTGTCGACCGCGGCCTACGAGGACGCGCGCGAGGCGATCCTGCGCTTCGCCGGCCGCGAGGGCCGCGACGACGTGGCGATCATCTGCCGCAACACGACCGAGGCGATCAACCACCTCGCCTACCGCATCGACCTCGAGCCGGGCGACGTGGTGGTCACCACCGTGGTCGAACACCACGCGAACCTGCTGCCGTGGCGGCGGTTCGCTGCGCTGCGGTTCGTCGAGTGCGGCGCGGACGGGACCTTCAGCGCCGATGCCGTGCGCCACGCGCTCGACACGCAGCCGCGCCCCAAGCTGCTCGCGGTCACCGGGGCGTCGAACATCACCGGCTGGCTCCCGCCGCTCGCGGACATCATCCGGGACGCGCACGAGCGCGACATCCCGGTGCTCGTCGATGCCGCCCAACTGGCCCCGCACCGCCCGCTTCCCGCCGACGCAGACTTCGTCGCCTTCAGCGGCCACAAGATGTATGCGCCGTTCGGCGCCGGGGCGCTCGTCGGCCCGCGCTCGCGGTTCACGCACGGCGACCCGTTCCTCGCCGGGGGCGGGGCCGTCGACCTCGTCGACCTCGACGAGGTCGTGTGGACCTCACCGCCCGATCGCGAGGAGGCCGGCTCGCCGAACGTGGTCGGCGCCGTCGCCCTGGCCGCCGCGATCGGCGAACTCGAGCGGATCGACTGGCCCGCGATCGAGGCCCACGACCGCGCACTGTCGCGCCGGCTGCACGCCGGCCTGCGCGCGATCCCCGGCGTGCGCGTGCTCGGCCCCGGCCCCGAGCACGACCTGCTCCCGCTCGCCACGTTCGTGGTGGACGGCCTCTCGCACGCGCTGGTCGCCGCCCGGCTGAGCGCGGAGTTCGCGATCGGCGTACGCCACGGCTGCTTCTGCGCCCACCCCTACCTCATCCGGCTGCTCGGGCTCGGGCACGACGACCTCGAGCGCTTCCGGGCGGCGGCGCGCCACCATGACCGGCGCTCGCTGCCCGGCGCGGTGCGCGCCTCGGCGAGTCTCTCGACCAGCGTCGCCGACCTCGACCGCTTCCTCACCGCCGTCCGCACGGTGGTGACGACCGACCCGCCCGTCCCCTACCACCTCGATCCGGTGACGGGCGACTACCGGCCCGAAGGACACGACGGTCCGGGGCCGACATCGGGCAGCTCGGCGGCCTGCGCGCCGGGTTGAGCTGCGCGGGCCCGCTAGGTCGGACTGACCACCTCCACCCACAGCTTGCGGTTGCGCACGTCGACGCTGGAACCGACGCAGGGCGGGCTTGCGGCCTGGGAGTTCTCCCACTCGGCGGTGTACGTGTGGGTTCCAGCGGGCGCGAACCATGTGGTCTGGTCCAGGGAGCTCGACGGCACCCAGGTCGAGGGCGAGGACCCCGGCGAGAGGCTCATCGTGCGGTAGCCGCCGTCGAAGGAGTCCGGCTCGGCCACACGCGCTCCGAGCGATCCGAAGCAGGAGCCGTTGCTGTTGCTGCTGAGCTCGGTCGCCACGCCGACCCGGATCCACGAGTTCTGCGGGATGTTGACCGTGATCGACGGGCCGCCGTAGCTCGCGAACCCGTCGCTCGAGATGTTGACTTCGTCCGCCGCCACGGCGACCTTGAGCTGCGAAGCATCGGCGCCCGGCAGCCCTTGAGCGCCCGTATCGCCCTTCGGGCCGCTCGGGCCGCTCGCACCGGTATCACCCTTCGGACCGGCATCGCCGGTCGGCCCCTGCGCCCCGGTGAGGCCGCGCGGTCCGACGGCGCCCGTGTCTCCTGTGTCGCCCTTCGGACCGGCCGGACCGCCGGGGCCTGTCGCGCCCGTGTCGCCCTTCGGGCCCGTATCGCCGGTCAGTCCCCGCGGCCCGGTCAGGCCGGTCGCGCCGGCGTCGCCCTGGGATCCCTTGGAAGCCATGAGAGCCCACGGCCCGCCCGGCGTGTCCGACGGTGGGGTGGTCGTGATCAGCTGTGTGGCGATCCGACTCGATCCCTGGTAGCTGACGACGTCGTTGGCGACGTAGACGGCCAGCGGGCTCCAGTCACCGCGCCAGATGAACCCGGTTCCCGCTGGGCCGGTGTCGCCCTTGGCGCCGGTGTCGCCCTTCGCGCCGGTGTCGCCCTT
>JADGPM010000248.1 GCA_017882425.1 Solirubrobacteraceae bacterium | reverse complement strand
GATCGTCCTTGAGCACGGCATCGAGCACGCCGTCGGAGATCTGGTCGGCGATCTTGTCCGGGTGTCCCTCGGTGACGGACTCGGACGTGAACAGGAATTCGTTGTCGGAAAACTCGGTCATGGCAGCAGGAATTGACTCCAGGTTCGTTGCGTCGGGACAGGGACCGGCGAGAGCCGGGAAAGTCTAGGGGAAGGGCGTGCGGGCGTCCTCAGCGCCGTCCGGCGGGGGTCTGCGCTCCCTCAGGCGACTCGCCGCGGTCCGCCGCGCGCTTGTCGCCGCGACCACGCTGCCCACGCTCGACGAAGTCGATGATCAAGGGAATGCCGTCCATCCCGTAGCGGGCGCGCATCCGGTTCTCCAGGAAGTAGGCGTAGTCACGCGTGACGCGCGTGCGCGAGTTGACCTGGATCGCAAAGCGCGGCGGTCGCTCGGCGATCTGGGTCATGTAGATCAGCTTCAGGCGGTGCTGGCTGGAGCCCCGGCGCGTGCCCACAGGCGGCTGGCGCGCCTGGATCGCCTCGGCGAGGAAGCGGTTGAGCTCGGGCGTCGGAATGCGCCCGGCCATGCGGTCGCCGAGCGCGATCACCTCGGTGAGCAGGCGATCGACGTGGCGGCCGGTCTTCGCGCTGGCCGTCATCACGCGCGGACGCAGGCGCAGCTTCTCGGCGACGTGTGCGCGCTCGTGGTCGAGATCGTCCTCGCTGCCCTCGCGGATGTCCCACTTGTTCAGCACGATCACCGTTGCACAGCCGGCCTTCATCGCCAGCTCGGCCACACGCAGATCCTGGGAGGTCACGCCGTCGGTGGCGTCGCAGACGACAAGCGCGACGTCGGCACGTTCGGCCGCGCGCTGCGAGCGCAGCGCCGTGTAGTACTCCACCGAGTCCGCCACCTTGGACTGGCGGCGCATGCCCGCGGTGTCGATCAGCGTCAGCTTGCGCTCGCCGACCAGCAGCGGCATGTCGATCGCGTCGCGCGTCGTGCCCGCCACCTCTGAGACGATCACCCGCTCCTCGCCGAGGAAGCGATTGACCAGCGACGACTTGCCGACGTTCGGCCGCCCGATCACCGCCAGGCGGATCGTGTCGTCGCCGGAGTCCTCGTCGCCCGCCGGCAGCAGCTCGACGATCCGGTCGAGCAGGTCGCCCGAGCCGAGGCCCTGCGAGGCCGACACGGCCAGCGGCTCGCCGAGGCCGAGGCGATGGAACTCGGCGGCCAGCGGCAGCTCGGCGACGCCATCGCACTTGTTCGCCGCGACGATCGTCGGCAGCGGCGAGCGGCGCAGCAGATCGGCCATCTCCTCGTCGCCCGGGCGCACACCGGCGCGCGCGTCGACGACTAGCACCGCCACCTGCGCATCGGCCAGGCCCGCGCGCGCCTGGTCGCGGATAGAGCCGGCCAGCGGGTCCTCGTCCTCGAAGTCCACTCCCCCGGTGTCGATCAGCTTGAACTGGCGCCCGTTCCACTCGCAGTCGAGCTCCTTGCGGTCGCGCGTGATCCCCGGACGCTCGTGCACGACCGCCTCGCGCGTGCCCGTGAGGCGGTTGATCAGCGAGGACTTGCCCACGTTGGGGTAACCGACGATTGCGACCTTCATCAGGCCAGTATGCCCTGCCGCGCGCGAGGCTCCGGGCGCGGCGTCGCCGATTCGCGCCGCGCTAGCGCTCTGCGGCGGCCGCCCGCGCAAGCTCCGCGATCCGCTGCACCACCTGATCCACGTCCATTCCCGTCGTGTCCAGCGTCACCGCGCCGTCGGCCGTGCGCAACGGGCTGTGCTCGCGCTCGATGTCGCGCCGGTCGCGCAACGCCTGCTCGGCCAGCACCGTCGCCTCGTCGGCGCCCAACTCGGCCGCGCGGCGGCGCGCGCGCTCATGCGCGCTGGCGGTCAGATACACCTTCACCGCCGCATCGGGCGCGACGACGGTGCCGATGTCGCGGCCCTCGGCGACCCAGTCGCCGTCGGAGAGAAGCGCTCTCTGCTTTTCCAAGAGCACCTCTCGAACGGCCGGGTCGGCAGCCACCCGCGAGGCGGCGTCGGAGACCTCCCGCGTACGGATTGCGCGCGTCACGTCCTCGTTGTCCACAAAGACGGTGCTGCTGCGGTTTGGCGGCGTCGTCGGACGCATCCAGATCCCGTGAGCGCGGGCCAGGGCGCCGGGAGCGCGATCGGGCTCGCGCAGCGACAGGAGTGCCACGGCGCGATACATCGCGCCGCTGTCCAGGTAGGTAAAGCCGAGCTCGCGCGCGAGCGCGCGGGCGACCGTCGACTTGCCCGCGCCGGCCGGGCCGTCGATCGCTACGAGCAAAGCTCTGCCAGATCCTCGACGAACTTCGGATAGGAGACCGTCGCCGCCTCCATGCCCAGCACCTCTACCCCCTCGCGCGAGGCCAGGCCGGCGACCGCGCCCATCATCGCCATGCGATGGTCGCCGTGCGCGTCGATCGTGCCGCCGCGCAGGCCGCCGGCGCCGCGCACGGCGAAGCCGTCGTCGGTCGCCTCGATCTCCGCGCCCAGGCCGCGCAGCCCCTCGACCACGCCGGCGATGCGATCGGACTCCTTCACGCGCAGCTCCTGCGCGCCGCGCACGATCGTCTCACCCTCGGCGAAGCAGCCCAGCAGCGCGACCAGCGGCAGCTCGTCGATCGCCAAGGGCACCTCGTCGGCCTCGACGACGGTGCCCTCCAGCGCCCCGTAGGCGACGTCGAGGTCGCTGACGGGCTCGT
>JADGPM010000247.1 GCA_017882425.1 Solirubrobacteraceae bacterium | reverse complement strand
CGGGACCCGGCGCGGGCGGCTCGGCGACGTCCTCGATCCGGAGGTCGTGCGCCGCGTGGAACCGGAGCGCTCTCACCGCCGCGGCCCTCGCAACCGCTGCCGCACGGCCCTCATGGCACGATCCGCTCGGCCCGCAGGCGTGCGAAGAGGCCGGTGAACGAGGACTCGGAGTCGCGCACGCCGAGGAAGCCGAGGCGCCGGCTGTGCCCCATGTCGGTGAACGTCTCGACCGTGCGCCCGAGGTCGGCGTCCGTGTGCCACCACGACGCGAGGGAATCGACGCCGAGGTCGCGCAGGCCGTGCCGGCGGACGATCTCGGGCCAGATCTCACCGGCGTCCGCCATCTGCTGCTCGAGCGGAGCGGGCTCTCCGGAGAACGGCACGGGGTCGACCGAGAGCGCGGCGGCGAGCCGGGGCCACAGCCGCCGCCAGCGGAAGACGTCGCCGTTGACGATGTTCAGCGCGTGATTCGCCGCGGCCGGCGTGGTCGCCGCCCACACGAGGTGGTCGGCCAGCAGCCCGGCGTCGGTCACGTCGGTGACCGCCTCCCACTGCTCGTGCGAGCCCGGGAAGTGGAAGCCGCGTCCGGTCTCGCGGCAGATCGCCGCGTAGACCGCGAGCGTCACTCCCATGTTCATCGCGTTTCCCAGCGCCCAGCCGATCAGCGTGTGCGGCCGGTGCACCGACCACGTGAACCCGTCGCGCTCGGCGGCCGCGAAGAGGATGTCCTCCTGCACGTAGTAGAAGTTCTCGTAGGGCAGGCGGGGCTGATCCTCCGAGAACGGCGTGTCCGGCTGAACCGTCGCGTACGCCTCGAACGGCCCGAGGTAGTGCTTGAGCCCGGTCACGAGCGCGACGTGCCGCACCGACCCCTCGGCGGCGGTCGCGTCGAGGAGGTTCTGGAGCATGCGCCCGTTGACGTCGCAGTTCTCGGCCTCGGTCGCGCGCCGCGACCAGGTCGTGAAGAACACGTGCGTCGGCGCGCTGCCGCGCACCGCGGCGGAGACCGCCTCGGCATCCAGCAGATCCGCTGCGATCGGCGTGATGCGCTGATCGAGCCCTTCGGGTCGGCGGCAGAGGCCGGCGACCTCCCAGCCGTCGGCGAGGAGGCGCTGGGCGAGGTTCCCGCCGCTGATGCCCGTGACGCCGACGACGAGCGCGCGCCCGCTCACAGGTGACCTCCATCGACGACAGCGCTGCTGTCCGAATCGCGAACGTGAATGATGACCGCATTCCTTTCCCGCCTGGGATCGTGTTCAGTGATGCTGCACGCACGCCGGCATCTTGTCAATGCCGCCGTTCGGCGTCTCGCTCCCGTCTCAGGGCGCCTCGTGGCCGGGGTGACCCCCGCGCCGGCCGCGGACGACCCAGATGGCCCGCGCCATCTCGCTGCCCACGTTGCTGAGCCGGTGCGGCGTGGACGACGGGAAGGTGATCGAGTCGCCGGGTGCCAGGACGAACGCGTCGGAGCCGACGACGACGCGCAGGTTCCCGCTCAGGACGTATCCGAACTCGTGACCGCTGTGATGCACGAGCGTGTCGTCGGGGCCGGACGCACCGCCCGGCGCGTAGGTCGCCTCGATGAACTCGACGTCCTCGTCCGCCCACAACATGAGGCGCTCCCAGGTCACGCCGGAGTCGAGCGTGATCGCCGGTCGCCCGGCCGCCCTCTGCACCGCGAGACCGGGCTCGGCCGGGACCCGGGAGGACCCGGTCGTCCGTGCGGGCCGCCCCTCGGCCGGGAGCGCCTGATCGAACAGCACCTCGTCCACCGTGACGCCGAACTCCGACGCCAGCGCATAGAGCGTGCGCACGGATGGCTGCAGCTTGCCCGTCTCGATCTGCGAGACCGAGCTGGCCGAGATCTCGAGCCTGGCCGCAAGCTCGCGCAGGCTGAGCCCGCGACCGAGGCGGAGCGCGCGCAGGCGCGGCCCCAGCACCGACGGCGCGGGCGCGCTCTTGGCCGCGGAGGCGCCTCGCCTCCTGCGGCGAGTCGCGACGACCGCATCGCTGGGACGAACGTCGACGGGATCCATGGCGTCGTCCAGGCCCGCTAGCGCTGACTCGCCGAGAGCGACCCGCCGCGCCGTACCTGGCTGTAGATGAGGGCCGCGGCGACGATCAGGAGGCCCTGGAAGAGGTACTGCCAGGTCTGATCGAGGCCGAGGAAGACGGTCGCATTGAGGACCTGGACGCTGAGCCCCGCACCCATCAACGTGCCGATGAACGTTCCCCGGCCGCCGAGCAGGCTCGTCCCCCCGAGCACCACCGCGGTGATCGACGTGAGCGTGTAGCCCGTCCCCTGCCCGGGATCGCCGACGCCGAGCTGCGCCAGCAGGACGACCGCGCCGAGGAGGGTGAGCAGCGACGCGCCGATGTAGCCGCAGAGCGCCGTCCTCGTGACGGGCACGCCGACGCGCCGCGCCGACTCCTCGTTCGACCCGACGGCGCGCAACCGCATGCCGAAGCGCGTCTTGCGGAGCCCGAGCTCGAGGCCCAGGGCAGAGAGGACGAAGACCATGAAGGCCACGGGCACCGGGCCGACCTTCGTCGAGATGACATCGGTGACCGACGTGGCGATGTAGCCGTCGGGCGCCGAGCGCAGGGTGAAGGCCAGGCCGCCGAGGCCGATGTAGGTGACGAGCGTCGCCGCGACCGGCGTGAATCTGGCGAACCGTATGAGAACGCCGTTGAGGAGGCCGACTCCGAACGCGGCCACGATCATCAGGAAGAACCCGAGCACCCACATCGCCGGGGACTTGCCGTCGAGCACGAAGAACGATGCGAGGACGACGAGGAAGCCCGCGAGCGGGCCGACGGAGAGATCGATCCCGCCGAGCAGCAGGGCGAACGTCTGTCCCAGCGAGATGAAGCCGAGCGCCGCGCACGCGAACATCACGGAGTTGATGTTGTAGTCCGACAGGTACAGGCTGTTGTGGTGCAGGACGTAGGCGCCGAGGGCGACCATCACCCCGGCGAGCACGACGACCGGCGCGTAGTCGCCCTGGATGAAGCGCGCGAGACGCGACACCTCGCTCTGCGCCGGCGCGTCCTGCCCGGTCGTGTGCCTCGTCGCGCTGATGGCGGCGTGGACGATGCGCTCCTCGGTCACGGCAGCGCCCTCGAGCGTCGCCACCGCCTGGCCGCGCGACATCACGATCACGCGGTCGCACAGCCCCTCGAGCTCGATCGTGTCGCTCGATGCGACGACGACGGGCACGCCGCGGTCGGCGACCTCGCGCAGGATGCGGTAGATCTCGGCGCGCGCGCCGACGTCGACGCCCTGCGTCGGCTCGTCCGCGACGAGAATCGCCGGCTCGGAGAGCATCGCGCGCGCCATCATGACCTTCTGCTGGTTGCCGCCGGAGAGCGCCGAGACCGGCGCGTCGAGTGAGGGCGCCTTGACCGCGAGCCCGGAGAGCTCGCGCTCGACGGCCTCGACCTCGCGACGCCTGCTCACGACGGGACCGGCCGTGAGGCGGTCGAGCGCGATCATCGCGGCGTTCTCGCGCACGTTGAGCTCGACCATCAGGCCCTCGGACAGCCGGTCGGCCGGCATGTAGGCGGCGCTCCGGAGCAGCGCGCGCCGCGAGAGCGTCTTCCCGCCCACATTGACGGACCCGGTCGCCGGCTCGCGCCCGGAGAGCGCGCGCAGCAGCGCTGCCTGGCCGTTGCCGGCCACGCCGGCGACGCCGACGATCTCGCCGCGGCCGACCGTGAACGAGATGTCGTCGAAGCCGTCTCCGCTCAGCCCCTCGACGCGCAGGATCTGCGCGTCGTCGGCAGCGGGCGCGTGCTTGGGCGGAAAGGTCGTCTCGAGGGTGCGCCCGATGATCATGCGAAGGAGGTCGGCGTCCGAGATGTCCTTGACGGCCGACGTCCCCCGGAGCGCGCCGTCCCGCAGGACCGTGACGCGATCGGCGATCTCGCGCACCTCGCCCAGCCGGTGCGTGATGTAGACGACGGCCGTGCCGTTCTGCGCGAGCTTGCGCACCGACGCGAAGAGGAGCTCGACAGAGTCCTGGGAGAGCGGCGCCGTCGGCTCGTCGAGGATCAGGAGCCGCGGCGAGACGGCGAACGCCTTGGCGAGCTCGAGCAGATGGCGGCGAGCGACGCTGAGGGACGAGACGCGGTCCTCGAGGTGGCCGAGGAAGTGGACGTCGTCGAGCAGCGAGCGCATCGCCTTCGTCACGTCGGGATCGCGTCGCCGCAGATGCTCGACTCCGACCGCGACGCGCATGTTCTCGGCAACCGTCATGTCGGGCATGACGGCCGGATGCTGGTGGACGATCGCGATCCCCAGGTCCTGGGCCACCGCCGGGGTGAGGTTGTCGACGCGCGAGCCGTCGAAGGCGATCGTGCCGCCATCCGGCGTCGTCGTGCCCGAGGCCACGTTCATCAGCGTCGACTTGCCGGCACCGTTCTCCCCGAGCAGCGCGTGGACCTCGCCCGGGAGCACGTCGAACGCGACGTCGGTGAGCGCCGCGATCGCGTTGTAGTGCTTGGTGATGGCGGACATCGACAGCGTTGGATGCAACGGGGTCCCGTCCTTCGCGCCTGGGGTGTTCACTGTCGCCTGGTTCATCACGATGCGCCGTCTCGAGCGTGTGCGTGCGCTGCGCGCGGCGGCTCGGGGGCCGCCGCGCGCAGCTCGTGCTTCCTGCCTACTTCTTCACCAGCTTGGCCTGCGCGGCGGCAGACAGCTGGGCGGAGAGGTAGATGTCGCCCGGCAAGCTTGCCTTGCACTCGACCGGGTTCGGCTTGCCCGTCGTCGAGTTCTCGAAGACGAGGGACGGGAAGTGCGTGGTCGCGGGCTTCTTGCCGCCCGTGGCGAGCGCCACGGCCCAGTCGATCGCGAGCCGCGCGTGGTCGTTCTGAGTCGAGACGGTGTAGAGCTTGAAGGTCGGGTTCGCCTTCTCGTGGGCCTTCCAGTAGCAGCCCAGGACGTTGCCGTCAGAGGTCGCGAGCGCCGGGATCGTCCGGCCGCTCTTCTTGAACTCGCCGAGCGCGCCCACGAGCGACGGGCCGAAGTCCGACACGATGACGTCGATCTTCGGGTACTTGGCGATGTCGGCCGAGAGCACCTTCTGCGAGAGCGCCGGATCCCAGTTGGTGACCTCGAAGGGCTGCGCGCCGATGAACTTGTACTTGTGCGTGGGATCGAGGATCTTGTGGAGCCCCGTGCCCTCGTCGATGCCCTGGCTGTTGCCCTGCGGCCCGCTCAGGAAGAGCACGTTGCCGCCCTTGGGGAGCACCTTGAGGATCCACTTGCCCCAGTTCTCGCCGGCCTGCGCGAAGGGGGTGTCGACGAAGACGTTGTAGTCGACGCCGGCCTTGCCGCCCGGGGTGACGCGGTAGGGCACCGTCACGACGCCGGCCTTGTAGGCGCTGCGCAGCGCGGGCAGGATCGCCTTGCCGGCATCCGGGAACACCACGAGCGCCTTGACGCCCTTCGCGACCATGCCCTGGATGTCGGAGATCGCCTTCTGCGTGTTGCCCTGCCCGTCGGCGTAGGTGAGCGACGTCACGCTCGGGCACTTGGCCGCTTCATCGCGCGCCGAAGCGGTGGTCACGAGACGCCAGCTGTTGCCTCCGAAGCCGTCCGTCAGGCCGAGCGTGATCTTCTTCGGGCCGCACCACGACGGCACGCCCGAAGTCTTGGCCGACGACGTCGCCGCCGTGACGAGCACCACGCCAGAGAGGAGCGCGAGCGCGAGCGCTCCTCCTCGCCTTTTGGTCAACATACGTTGTTCTCCTGTTCTCGTCGGGATTGTCCGCACATGGATGGAACGACGTGTTAGGTGGGCGCGATGCTCGAGGGAGCACGCACCCGGAGGCGTCGGACGAGAGACCGCCAGTTGACGGTGTAGAGGGCCACGCCCACGGCGAGCGCTGCCGCCTGGACGAGCGTGCGCGTGGCATACGTCACCCCGAGCGCGAGGACGAACTGATCGAGCTGAGAGAGGAAGAGAGCGGCGAGAGCGGTCGCGACGAGGTTGCCGCGGCCGCCGAGCAGTGAGGTGCCTCCGAGGACGACGGCTGCGACCGACGGGAGCAGGTAGTTGTCACCCTCGTGGGCGGTCGGCTGGTTGACGATGCCCGCGTGCAGCAGGGCCGCGAGGCAGTACAGGATCTGCGCCCAGACATACGCGCCCGTGCGATGCCGCTTGATCCGGATCCCGGCCGTGCGGGCGGCGGTCGCGTTCGCGCCGACGCCCTCGAAGCGCCGCCCGGGCGGCGTCAGCTTGACCACCGCCGTGACGAGCGCCGTGGCGGCGACAGCGAAGTACACCGGCGTGGGAATGCCGAGCAGGACGCCGCCCCCGAGCCTCGCCAGCCGCGCGGTGGTCGTGCGCGGGATGCCCTGCGTGTACCAGAACACCGCGCCGTAGAGCAGCGCGTTCGTGCCGAGCGTCGCGACGATCGGGTTGAGCAGCGTGCGGCCGATCAGGAACCCGTTCAGGAAGCCCGCGACGATCGCGGCGACGAACGCGATCGCGATCGCCGCCGGCAGCCT
>JADGPM010000246.1 GCA_017882425.1 Solirubrobacteraceae bacterium | reverse complement strand
GCCGCGCTGCGTACGATCGCGCCGATGCCGAACGCCGATGAGATGCTGGAGGCGGCCCGCGGGCACGCCGCAGAGCTCGCGGCGCCGGGCCTGAGCCCGCGCCCGCGCCGCAAGGTGGCCGTCCTGGCCTGCATGGACACGCGGATCGACCTCTTCCCGATGCTCGGGCTCGGGCGCGGCGACGCGCACATCATCCGCAACGCGGGCGGCCTGGTCACGGGCGACGCGATCCGGTCGCTGTCGGCCTCGCAGCGCCTGCTCGGGACGGACGAGATCGTCGTGGTCATGCACGAGGACTGCGGCCTGCACGGCGCCTCGGAGGACGAGTTCGCCCAGGCGCTGTCCGCCGACGGCGTGATGCCGACCTGGCGCCTGGGAGCGTTCGAGGACATCGACGAGACCCTGCGACAGAGCCTGGCGCGCCTGCGCTCCAGTCCCGAGCTGCCCGCCCGCGAGGACATCCGCGGCTTCGTCTTCGACCCGGAGAGCGGCGCGCTGCGCGAGGTGGAGGAGCGGGAGGACGGCTGAGGTTTGACGCCGCGCGAACCTGGGAAGGCGGCGCGTTGCGCACCACAATGCTGCGCATCGCCCACCCCGAACCGAGGAGCGCGCATGACGAGCGTCACCGATCACGAGGCCCAGCAGGTCGAGGCCGCGAACGCGACCGGTCGCACGCCCGTCGTCTTCATCCACGGTCTGTGGCTGCTGCCGAGCAGCTGGGACCGCTGGGCGACCGTCTTCGAGGAGGCCGGCTATGCGCCGCTGACGCCCGGGTGGCCGGATGATCCGGAGACGGTGGAGGAGGCGAACGCCAAGCCTGACGTCTTCGCCCACAAGACGGTCGGGCAGGTCGCCGACCACGTCGGCGAGGTGATCGGCGGGCTGACGAGGACGCCGGCCGTGATCGGGCACTCGTTCGGCGGCCTGCTGACCCAGATCGTCGCCGGGCGCGGCCTCTCGGCGGCGTCGGTCGCGATCGACCCTGCGCCGTTCCGCGGCGTCCTGCCGCTGCCGGTTTCCGCGCTGAAGTCCTCCAGCCCGGTGCTCGGCAACCCGGCGAACCGCAACCGCGCGGTGCCGCTGACCTACGAGCAGTTCCGCTACGGCTTCGCGAACGCGGTCAGCGAGGAGGAGGCCAAGCAGCTCTACGCCGACTACGCGGTGCCGGCCGCCGGCGCGCCGCTCTTCCAGGCCGCGACAGCGAACCTCAACCCCTGGACGGAGGCCAAGGTCAACAGCAGGAACCCCGAGCGCGGGCCGCTGCTGATCATCTCCGGCGAGAAGGATCACACCGTGCCGTGGGCGATCGCGAACGCCTCGTTCAAGAAGCAGAAGCGCAATGCGGGCGTCACGGAGATCGTCGAGATGCCGAACCGCGGGCACGCGCTGACGATCGACAGCGGCTGGCGCGAGGTCGCCGACACCGCGCTGAGCTTCGTCAGGCGGTTCGCGCAGTAGCCCCGGCTACTGCGGCTGCAGGTTCCACAGCCAGGTCTGCTGCGGCTCCCCCGGCCCCGCGGTGCCCTGGTTCGTGCCCGCGACGCTCCCGCCGGGGCCGAGCGGCACGGCTGCCGGCGTCACGATCAGCGCCGGCAGGCCCGTGGACACCGACCAGCTCAGCGCCTTGTCGTTGTCGGGGTTCGTGCAGCCCGTGAACGCGCCCGGCACCGTTGCCGTGAGTGGCCCGGCGAGCACCATCGAGTACGTGACCGGATCCCCCGGCGTCAGGGTGAGGATCACGCCCTGCGCGAGGTTGACGTCGGTGAGCAGGTCGACGTCGCCCTCGGCAAGCAGGTGGCAGCCGTCGGGGAAGTCTCCGACGGCCTTGAAGTGCAGCGAACCGCTCTCGAGGCCGTAGTACGTCGGGGGGACGACACCCGGGAGGACCGGAAGGTTGACCTGCTTGGGGACGAGGACGATCGCCCCGCTGAACGTGTCGGTCACGGGGATCCCGCCGGGTGCCGTGGAAGCGAGGTCGGCAGTGCCGCTGTAGGTCCCGCCCAGACGGCCCGAGCAGACCAGGGCGCGAATCGCCGCTCGCGCGCTTGCGCCGCAGCCCGTGATGTCGATGTCCACCGCTCCGAGGCCGCGCCGGGTGCGGGCGAGGACGTGAAAGCGGCCCTTCGCTCCGTCGCCGGTCACGCGGTAGGTCACGCCGGCCTCCGGCCCGAACACGCCCGTCGTCAGCGGATCGACCGCCGGGTTGCCCAGCTGCACGTTGGACGCCTGGTTGGACGGCAGCGCGCGCTGGTCATCAGCGCCCTTGACGGTCACGACGGTCGAGTCGGACTGGCCCTTCGGCAGGAGCAGCGACGCGGGGCTCGCGGTGGCCGTGACGCACACCCCGGACTTCATGCTGTCGATCGACTCGGCGAAGACCGCCACGGCCTGGACCTCGGCCAGCCACGTCGTCGCGGCGAGCATCAGGTACAGCGACCCCTTGTTGGCGAGGAAGTCGTCGACGGTCAGGACGCCGTGCGGGCCGGAGCCCCCGGTCAGCGTCACCCCGCTGATGACACTCGTGAGGTCGCCGACGCCGCCGAAGTCGCCAGGGCCGCTCGGGTCGATGTCCTGGGTCATCGCGACGCGCTGCGTCCTGGTGCCCTCGCGGCTGACCACCTTCCCGGTCGCGGCGATCTCGGTGTGGGAGCGGATCTCGATGACGAAGTCGAGCTCCAGCTTCAGCGGGCCCTTGAGGGCGAAGTCGTCGGTGAGGCTCCAGCTGAGCCTGCCCGTGTCGCGGTAGGTGACCTCGATGACCGTCCGCTTGCCGGCCCGCTCGACGGTGTGCGTGTCGGTGTCCACGAACTTGAGCGTGGTCACGCCGTTGCCGCCGAAGTCGGCGCACCTGGGCCCGAAGGCCTCGTGGCGCGAGCTCGAGCTGTGGGTGTAGCGAACGCCGTCCGGACCGGTCGAGGCGGTCGAGGTGTCGCTGAACGTGCCCGCGCCGACCTGGCCGGAAGGGACCGGGATCGCCCCGCTGTGCTGCGTCGTCGTCCCGTCCGCGCCCTGCGCCGCGTGGGCGAGCTGGCCTTCGCGCGCGCGGGCGAAGGCGCGTTCGGCGCGGCGGGGGAACGCACGCAGGCGGCGGCGGAGCTTCGCCGGGAGCAGGCGCCCGGAGCTCGCGAGGCGCTCGACGGCGAGCGCGCCGGCGGCGGGCTTGGCGTACCGCGGCGGCCTCGTCACGCAGAGCGAAGCCGGCGCGTGGCCCGGCCGCTTCAGGCGCAGCGCGACCCGCCCGGGCCTGCAGCCCTTCGCGGCCGCGTGGCCTGCCGGTGCCGCCCCCGCCGTCCCGCTCGCGATGCACGAGGCGACGATGCACATGAGAGCGATGCTGGACGCCAGGCGGCGCCGGTGGTGCGCGGGCGCCGGCATGGCGTGCCTCTGCTGGGGAGGACGAGCCTCTCAGCTTCCGGCGTATTGCACAAGACGCGTCCGCTACAGCCCGAACACGCGCCGCGCGTTGCCGTCCAGGAACAGCTCGGCCGCCTCGTCGTCGAGCTCCAGTGCCGCGAGATCGGCGAGCGCCGCCTGCGGGGCGATCATCGGCCAGTTGGAGCCGAACAGCACCTTGCGCCTGCCGCCGCCGCGCAGGTACGCCACGAGCTCCGGCGGGTAGCGCCTGGTCGTGTAGGCCGAGGTGTCGATGTGGACGTTCGGGTACTTGCGCGCGAGCGCGATCATCTCCTCGGTCCACGGGTAGCCGATGTGGCCGCCGACGATCACGAGGTCCGGGAAGTCCAGCGCGACGTCGTCGAGGTAGGGGATGGGCCGGCCCGTCTCCGATGTGCGCAGCGGGCCGGTGTGGCCGACCTGGGTGCAGAACGGGATCCCGAGCTCGACGCATGCCACGTAGAGCGGGTAGTAGCGCCGGTCGTTCGGCGGCAGGCCCCACAGCCACGGGATCGCGCGCAGCGCCCGGAAGCCGAGGTCCTCGACGCAGCGGCGCAGCTCACGGACGGCGCCGACGGGATCGCCAAGGTCGACGGCGGCGGCGCCGACGAGCCGGCCCGGGTGGGCGGCCGCGAAGGCGGCGACCTCGTCGTTCGTGATCAGCGCGCCCTGCGGGCCGTGCCACGCGCTGACGATCCCCACCTCGACGCCGCCCGCGTCGAGCGCGTCGATCGTGTGCTGCAGCGGGATCTCGCCCGGCGGGATCGCGTCGCCGGTCCAGCGACGCAGCGAGTCGAACATGTCGTGGGCGAGGAAGCACTCGGTGGGGTGCTGGATCCAGGCGTCGACGGTCACGGGGCCTCCAGCGCGCGGGCGAGCAGCTCGGCCGTGCGCCGTACGAACGTGCCGTCGGGGTCCTTCTCCGGGTTGACGCACGCGATGCTCGCGCCGACCAGCGCGCCCGACGCGCCGAGCCCCGCGAGCAGCTCCGCCAGCTCCTCCCACTGCAGGCCAGCGGGCATGAGGTAGTCGGTCGCGGGCATCGCGGCCTCGTCGAGCACGTCCACGTCGAGTCCGAGCCAGAAGCGACCGGGCTCGTCGGCGAGCCGGGCGGCGGCCTCGCGCCCCGCGGCTGCGAGGCCGCGGCGGCGCAGCGCGGCGGGCCCGCTGACCGTCAGGTCGGTGAGCTCGCCGGCGAGCAGGCCGGCGATGTCCGCGGCCTCCTCCGGGTCGCGCGCGCCGAGCACGATCACGTCCCGCGCCTCCAGCGAGGCGCCCCCGGCCGCGTCGACCCACGCGCGCGGTCCGCGGCCCAGGGCCACGCCCACCGGCATATCGGCGGCCTCGCCGGTGGGGGAGGTCTCACCGTCGTAGACGTCGACATGGCCGTCGACGTAGGCGAGGCCGACGCGCCGGTGCACGTCGCGCACGCCCGCGAGTGCGCCCGGAAGGAGCGCGCAGCACCCGCCGAGGACGAGCGGGCGCTCGCCGCCGGCCACGAGCTCGCGGACGGCGGCGCGGATCGCGGGCGTCATCGCCAGCACGTCGCGCGCCCCGACGATCCCGGTCCGCGGGTCGCGGGTCTCGCCGCGGATGCGCACGGCGACGTCGCCGGCGTCGCGTGCGCCGAGCGCGGCGACGATGCCGGCGCGGCGCAGCGCCGCGGGCGCGTGCTCGGTGCCGCCGGCGCGCCCGACGGAATCGATCGGGACGCCCAGGACCGCCCAGGGTGAGGGTGCCGCCATGCCGTCAACCTACCGGCGGCCCTCCGGCGGTAGCGTCCGGCGGACCATGATGATCGTGATGACGCCGCAGGCCGGCGAGAGCGAGATCCAGGCCGTCGTCGCACGGCTGGAGACGACGGGCGTCCACGTGGTCGTCATGCCGGGCGAGCTCACGACGGCGATCGGCGCGATCGGCGACCCCGAGGGCGTCGCGGACCTCGGCCTGGAAGGGTTGCCGGGCGTCGACCGGGTCGTCCCGATCTCGCGCCCCTACAAGCTCGCCTCCAGCGAGCTCAGCCACCACGAGCCGTCGAGCTTCGACATCGGCGGGCGCACCGTCGGCGGCGGCGCGACGTTCTGCCTGATCGCCGGGCCGTGCACCGTCGAGTCGGCCGACCAGACGCTCGCGGTCGCGCGCGCCGTGGCCGCGGCGGGCGCCTCGATGCTGCGCGGCGGCGCCTTCAAGCCGCGCACCTCGCCGTTCGCCTTCAAGGGCCTCGGCGTCCCCGCCCTGGAGATCCTCGCGCAGGCGCGCGAGGAGACCGGCCTCCCAATCGTCACCGAGCTGCTCGACGCCCAGCACGCCGACGCGATCGCGCAGTACGCCGACGTCGTGCAGATCGGCGCGCGCAACATGCAGAACTACGCGCTGCTCGAGGTCGCCGGGCGCCTCGGCAAGCCGGTGCTGCTCAAGCGTGGCCTCTCGTCGAGCCTCGACGAGCTGCTCCAGGCCGCCGACTACGTCCTCAAGGAGGGCAACGAGGCGGTGATCCTGTGCGAGCGCGGGATCCGGACCTTCGAGACCGCGACGCGCTTCACGCTCGACCTCGGCGCGATCCCCTGGCTGAAGCTGCACACGCACCTGCCGGTTATCGTCGACCCGAGCCATGCGGCGGGGGACCGGCGGCTGGTCGGCCCGCTCTCGCGCGCCGCGGCAGCGGTCGGCGCCGACGGGCTGATCGTCGAGGTCCACGAGGATCCCGAGCACGCGCTCTGCGACGGCCCCCAGGCGCTCCAGGCCTCGCACTTCGCGGCGTTCGCGGCGGAGGTCGCCGCCCATGCGCGGCTCGTGGGGATGCAACTCGCCTGAGGACAGGTCCTGAGGCGGCGCACGATCGGCGGCGCGGTCGCGATACTGCCGGGCGGCGCGCGGACGGCGCCACGACCATGACCCAGCCGATCGGACGTCAGCTGCTCCTCTGCGCCGCGCTCGCCGCGGGCCTCGCCGTTCCGGCGACCGCCCTCGCGCAGGATCCGACCCCCCCGCCGGATACGACGCCGCCGGTGCTCAGCGCGGTCTCGCTGACGCCGGCGCTCGCCCGCGCGGCGACCGGCGCGGTCCTGCACTTCACGCTCAGCGAGCCGGCGCGCGTGGGCGGGACCGTGCAGCGCAAGCGGACCGGCGTGCGGACGAAGGGGCATCGCTGCGTCGCCCGCACCGCGCATCGCCACGGCCCGCCCTGCCTGCTGCGCAGCCCGGCGGGCAGCTTCCTCGCCGCCGGCGCCGCCGCCGGCGCCAACCAGGCGAAGCTCGGACTCGCACGGCTGACCCCCGGGGACTACTCGCTCACGCTGACGCCGGTCGACCTCGCCGGGAACACCGGCGCCGCAGCCCGGGTCGGCTTCCACGTGCGCGTGGGGTAGCCCGCTCAGAGCGAGCTGTCGATGTGGGCCTCGGCACCTCAGGTGCGCCGCAGCGCGACCACCGGGATGGTCCGGGTCGTCTTCTCCTGGTACGCGGCGAAGTTGGGGCGCAGTGCGGCCTGGCGCGCGTAGATCTCGTCGCGCTCGGTGCCGCTCAGCGGCGTGGCGGCGGCCTCGTAGCGCTCGGTGCCGCGCTCGACGGTCACCTCGGGATGCGCGACGACGTTGTGGTACCAGGCGGGGTGGGTCGGCGCGCCCCCCTTCGAGGCGAAGACGTAGACCGTGCCGTCGTCGCCCTCGAGGCAGACGAGGGGCGTCGTGCGCTCCACCCCGCTCCTGGCGCCCGTCGTCGTCAGCAGCACCATCGGCGCGCCCTCGAATGGCCCTCCGACCCTGCCCTCGTTGCCGCGGAACTCCTCGATGATCTGCGCGTTGAAGTCGTTCATGTCGGGCGGGGAGGTCCCCGGGGGTCGTCGTCGGCCGCCGGCGGGCGCCCATCATCGTCGTCGCGCGCACACTCCCGGACGGCGAACGCATGGTGAGGGCGACCTGTGATCCGGTCAGACTCCCGGTCCTACTTCGGCGACATCCGGATCGCGCCGTCCAGGCGGATCGTCTCGCCGTTGAGCATCACGTTCTCGGCGATG
Source organism: Solirubrobacteraceae bacterium (assembly GCA_017882425.1). Classification (GTDB taxonomy): domain Bacteria; phylum Actinomycetota; class Thermoleophilia; order Solirubrobacterales; family Solirubrobacteraceae; genus F1-60-MAGs163. Next base: position 1,637 of record JADGPM010000246.1, on the reverse strand, counting down.
TGCGCGGCGAGGTCCGCGAACTCCTCCGGGCGGCCGAGCCGGCTCGGGAACGGCACCTGCGCGCCGAGCGCGTTGCGCTGCTCCTCGGGCAGGGCGCCCAGCAGCGGTGTGTCGAAGAGCCCCGGGGCGATCGTGTTGACGCGAATCCCCTTGTCGGCGAGGTCGCGTGCGGCGGTGATGGTCATGCCGACGACGCCGCCCTTGGAGGCCGAGTAGGCGATCTGCCCGATCTGGCCCTCGAACGCGGCGACCGACGCCGTGTTGATGAGCACGCCGCGCTCGCCCTCCTCGTTGGGCTCGTTCTCGCTGAGCATCTTGAACGCGGCCAGGCGCATGAGGTTGAACGTGCCGACGAGGTTGATGTCGAGGATCACCTTGAAGGCCTCGAGCGGGTGGGGCCCGCGGCTCGACGCGACCTTGATCGGGATGCCGGTGCCGGCGCACGACACGGCGATCCGCAGCCCGCCCTCGGCCTCGGCGGCCTTGTCGACCGCCGCCTGGACCTCGCCCTCCTCGCGCACGTCGCACTGGACGAATGGGATGCCGAGCTCGGCGGCGAGCGCCTCGCCCTTCTCCGGGTTGACGTCGGCGATGGTGACGATCGCGCCGGCCTCGTGCAGGCGGCGGGCGGTCGCGGCACCGAGCCCGGAGGCGCCGCCCGAGACGAGCGCGCCGGCTCCTTCGATGTTCATGTCGGTCTCCAAGATGGTCGGGAGGGGAGGCGCGCATCCTATGCGTCGCCCGCTCGTCGTTCACAGGTCCGTAACATCGCGCGCGGTGGCCACGGCGACGGGAGGAGCGGCGCAGCGCGGACCTCGGCTGGATCGCCTGATCCCCGCGGCCGGGCTCGTGCGCGGGCTGTCCCGCAGGGGAGTGCGCCGCGAGGTCGCCGCTGGGCTGGCCGTCTGGGCGGCGGCCGTCCCGAGCGGGCTGGCCTACGCGGGCCTCGCCGGGTTGCCTCCGGTCGTCGGGCTCTACGCCTCGGCGGTCGCGGGGCTCGCCTACGTGTTCCTCGGCACCGTGCGCCAGGCGCAGGTCGGGCCGACGTCGACGAGTTCGATCCTCACCGCGGCGGCGATCGCGCCGCTCGCCACGAGCGACGTCGGTCACGCGACGGCGCTCGCGGCCACGCTGGCGCTGGAGGTCGGCGTGATCCTGCTCGCGGCTCGCGCGCTGCGCCTGGCGTTCCTCGCCGACCTGCTCTCCCGCCCGGTGCTGATCGGCTTCACCGCGGCGATCTCACTCGTGATCATCGCCGCCCAGCTCCCGAGCCTGCTGGGGCTCACCGGCGTGTCCACCCGCACCTTCGGCCGCAACGTCAGCGGCGTCGCGGATCGCATCGGGCACATCGACACCACGACGCTGGCGATCGGCGTCGCGTCGCTCGTCGCCCTGATCGCGCTGCGGCGCCTGCTCCCGCGCTGGCCACGCGAGCTGCTCGTGATGGTGATCGCCACGATCGTCGTCGTCGCGTTCGGGCTCTCCGGGAGCGTCCAGGTCGTGGGCGACGTGCCCGGCGGCCTCCCGTCCCCGTCGCTCCCAAGCGTGCGCTGGGGGGACATCACCCACCTGTTCCCCGCGGCCGTCGGCATCGCGCTGATCGCCTTCACCGAGACGATGGCCATCGGCCGCACGCT
>JADGPM010000245.1 GCA_017882425.1 Solirubrobacteraceae bacterium | reverse complement strand
CGTCGACGACGATGTCCAGTGCGTCGCCGACGCGCAGCGTCCGGCGGCCCGCCAGCAGCTCGAGCAGCTCGGCGCCGACGAGCTCGCGCCGCCAGCCCTGGAGGGTCCGCACGTCCGGCTCGTCGAGGCCCAGGCGCGTGGCGGTGACGATCCGCTGCAGGTCGGCGCGCGCGGCCAGCAGCTCATAGGCGAGCTGCGCCTGCGCGGCGCGCGCGCGGACGAGGCCCTCGGCGAGCACGATCAGCGCAGCGTCGCGCGGGTCGGTGGGCGGCGGGCGCTCGCCCTCGACGGGGATCGGCGGCAGCTCGCGCCCGCGCGCGACCTCGTCGAGCAGCGCCTTGCCGCGCCGCCGGACGGTGCCCTCGTGCAGGCCGCGGATCTGGCGCAGGCGGTCGAGATCCTTCGGCCGGCGCTTGGCGATCTCGACCAGCGCGGCGTCGGCGAGGACCGACTGGACCGGGCGGTCCTCCTGGCGGGCCGCGTCCTCGCGCCACTGCGTGATCGCGAACGCGACCGCGCGCTGCGCGGGGTCCATCGAGTTGATCCGCGGCAGCCGGTTGAAGATGACGTCGATCTGGCGCTCGTCGGTGACGTCCTCCAGGGCGCGGCACTCCTCGCGGGCCCACTGCAGGCGACCGTCCACGTCCAGGCGCTCCTTCAGCGCCTCTGCGGCCTGCAGCAGGTTCAGAACGTCCTCGCGGGCGTACTCGACCTGCTCGGGGCTGAGCGGCCGCGTGTCCCAGCGCGTGAAGCTCGCGCTCTTGCTCAGCCGCACGCCGATCAGCTCGCTCAGCAGCGCCTCGTAGCCGAGCTGCGCGCGCATCCCGGCGAAGCCGGCGGCGATCTGCGTGTCGAAGACGTTGCGCAACTCGGTGCGCCACTCGCGGCGCAGCAGCGGCACGTCCTGGCGCCCGGCGTGCAGCACGATCTCGACCGCGGGATCGGCGAGGACGTCGGCCAGCGGGCCGGGGTCGAGCGGGCCGTCGAGGGGGTCGAGCACCTCGACGAGCGCGGGGCCGGCCGGCCGCGACGGGTCCGTCACGCCGACCTGGATGAGGCAGAGCTGCGGGCGGTAGCGGCCCTCGCCCATGAACTCTGTGTCGATCGCCAGGCGGCCCGTGGCTCGGGCGCGCTCGGCGAGCGTGGCGACGACGTTCGAGCTGGACACGGCCGTGGAGCCTACGGGCTGTCGTCGTCCGGCCAGACGCCGGTGCGCTCGTAGTGGTCGCGCGCGTCCTCCTCGCGACCGCGATCGCGGTCGCCGCGGACGCCGACGCGGAACAGGATGTTCAGCAGCCAGACCGACAGGCCGGCGCTCATGATCAGCCCGGCGCCCTCCCAGGCGGTCAGCGAGCTGCCGATGATCCCGACGAGCAGGCCGGCGACGATGATGATGATCGGCAGCCACAGCCGGACGAAGCGCAGCATCGCGCTCTGCTCATCGGCGGGCCGTTCGTGGGTCTCAGGCGTGGTCATGCTGCAGCTCCAGGTTCATCAGGGCGCTGACCCGCTCCACGAGCGTCGCGGGCGTCGGGGTCTCACCCGGCCGGGACAGGCCGACCGAGGCCGCCAGCGCCGCGCGCACCTCGTCGGCGGATTCGCCGAGTGCCATGCGCTCGGCCAGTATGACGGCGCCGTGGCGCTTGGCGAGGCGCGCCCCGTCGGGCCCGTACATGAGCGGCACATGCGCGTAGGCCGGCGCTGCGACGCCGAGCCGCCCGAGCAGCCACAGCTGGCGCGGTGTCGAGTCCAGGAGGTCGTCGCCGCGCACGACCTCGCCGATGCCCTGCGCCGCGTCGTCGACGGCGGTCGCCAGGTTGTAGGCGAACGCCCCGTCGTTGCGCCGCACGACGAAGTCGTCGACGACGCCGCCCACCGGCCCGCGGAGCCGGTCGGTGAAGGCGACCTCGGCAGCGTCCGCGCGCACGCGCAGCGCCGGGGGGCGCCCGGAGGCCTCGCGCGCCCGGCGTTCGGCGGCGCTCAGCTCGCGGCACGTCCCCGGATAGGCGCCGCCGGGCGGCGCACCGTGCGGCGCCGAGGCGGCCTCGCGGATCTCCGCGCGCGTGCACCAGCACTCGTAGACGAGCCCGGCGCGGCGCAGGCGCGCAAGCGCCTCGGCGTGGCGCGCGGTGTGCTCGGACTGGCGCTCCACCGGGCCGTCCCAGTCGAGGCCCAGCGCCGCCAGGTCCGCCAGCTGGCCCTCGTAGTGCTCGGCGCGCACCCGTCCGACGTCGAGATCCTCGATGCGCACGAGGAACCGCGCACCGGCGGCGCGCGCGAACAGCCACGACAGGAGCGCCGTCCGCAGGTTGCCGAGGTGCAGCGGGCCCGTCGGGCTGGGCGCGAAGCGCCCGTCGGCCCGGGGCGGGGGTGGGGTGCGCAGCACGAGGCGCTCGGCCATCCCGGCGACGGTAGTACACCGGCCCCCGCCCACGGTGCCCCGCTATCGTGCCCGCGCGATGGCCTCCGACGAGAACACCCCCGCCGAACCGAGGCCGTGCCCGCCGTGCCGGGGCACGGGCACGCTCGTCTCCGGCGATGGTGGGACCCCGCACGAGGTCCCGTGCCCGTGGTGCGAGGGCAGCGGCGACTTCCTGGCGGGCCACGACGCGCAGGCGGCGCGCCGCGACGCAGCCTCCGCCTGAGCAGGAACGCCTGCACGGGCCCGTTCTGGACGAACGTCCGACCCGGACTGGACGAACGGCCTAGCGATTCAGCGGCAGGCTCATCGATCTTCGCGAACCGGCCGAGGGCGCGACTGTCATGCGAATTTCTGCACGCCCGGCCATCCGCTGCATCGCCGCCGTCGCCGTTCTCGGCGCCGCCGCGATCATCCCGTCCGCCGCAATCGCGGACACGACAGGCTGCGGCAACACCGTGGTGCGACCACTGGGCAGCGCCGGAGGTGGGTCCGCATTCACCCGCGCAGGCTCGAACACGTTCGCCTACACGTCGACCGACGTGCCGAAGGCGACCGCCGACGGCTCGACGGTCTCCTCCCTGATCACCGTCTCGGCGGCGGGCAAGCTGCGCAACATCCGCGTGACGATCGGGCAGCTCACCCATCCCAAGGACAGCGAGCTGCGCCTGACGCTGCTCTCGCCGGACGGCACGCGGATCGTCCTCGCCGACGGCCTCGGTGGCAACGGCGCCAACTACACGGGAACCGTGTTCACGCTGGCCGCGCCGAGCATCGTCAACGGCTCGGCGCCGTTCACGGGCACCTTCGCGCCGCAGGGCGACTTCACCCGCATCTTCGACAAGGACATGCTCGGCGGCTGGCGCCTCGAGGTCCGTGACGCCGCCGGCGGCGGCACCGGCACCCTCAGCTCCTGGTCGCTGGACGTCACGCGCCAGCAGTGCGGCGCGCATCCGACCGCCTCGGCGACCGCGACGCCCACGCCCGTCACCCCGGGCAGCAGCACGACCTTCGACGCGAGCGCCTCGACCGGCACGAACAACGCCGCGATCACGAAGTACGAGTGGGACCTCGACGGCGACGGCGTCTACGAGACCGACACGGGCACGACCCCGACCGTCTCGCACAGCTACCCCACGCGCGGCGTCGTCGCGGTCGGCCTGCGCGTCACGGACTCCACGACGGCCACGGACGAGACGGTCATCTCGCTGCCCGTCACGCAGGCGCCGACGGCCTCCTTCACGATCGCTCCGAGCGCCTCGCCGCTCTCCCTGACCCCGGTGACGCTCGACGCCACCGGCTCTTCGGACCCCGATCCGGGCGGCTCGGTCGTCCGCTACGAGTGGGATCTCGACGGCAACGGCACGTACGAGACCGACGGCGGCTCCAACCCGGTCCTCAACACGCAGTTCACGACCTCCGGCCAGCGTGACGTGCACCTGCGCGTCACCAACGACATGGGCGCGACGGCGATCGTCGCGATCCCGGTGAACGTCGCCAACCAGCCGCCGGTCGCCTCCTTCGCGGTCCAGAACCCGCCCGCCATCGTGGGCGCCCCGACGACGCTCGACGCCGGCGCCTCGGCCGATCCCGACGGCACGATCGCGCGCTACCAGTGGGACCTCGACAACAACGGCAGCTACGAGACCGACGGCGCGACCTCGAAGACGATCCAGTACACGTTCCCCGCTTCGGGCACGTACACGGTCGGCCTGAAGGTCACCGACAACTCCGGCGCCACGAGCACGTTCAGCAAGGCATTCATCGCCACCCAGGCACCCGTCGCCCAGGTCGGCGCCTCGACCACCGAGGTGCGCCCGAACACGCCGGTCACCTTCGATCCGGCAGGCTCGGCCGACCCGGACGTCGGCGGCAGCGTCGTGCTCTACGAGTGGGACTTCGACGGTGACGGCACGGTCGACCAGACCACCACGACGCCGACCCCCGTCACCCATTCCTACGGCGCGATCGGCACCTACAACGCGACCCTGATCGTCACCGACGACAAGGGCGCCAAGGGCGTCAAGGTCATCGTCATCAACGTCGTCAACAAGGTGCCGGTCGGCGTGCTCACCGTCAGCCCGTCGCCGGCGAAGGCCGGCGAGCAGGTCCAGTTCGACGCCACGGGCTCCTTCGACCCCGACGGCACCGTCGTGCACTACGAGTGGGATCTCGACGGGAACGGCACCTACGAGACCGACACCGGCGCCACGCCGCGCGTCTCGCGCTCCTACCCGAACCGCATCCGCGCCACGGTCCACGTGCGCGTCACCGACAACGACGGCGCCACGGGCGTCGGCCAGGCGGCGCTCGCCGTCGACGCGCCGCTCGGCACCGGCGCCAACAACGGCTCCGGCAACGGGACGGACGGCAAGGGCGGCTCGAAATCCGCGATCTTCACGGCGAGCCTGCTGGGCAAGTCGATCCAGAAGATCAAGGCGGCGCTCAAGAGCGGCGTCGGCGTCGTCTGCCAGGTCGATCGGCAGGCCACCTGCGCCGTGGAGATCAGGGTCCTGCCCAAGGACGTCAAGCGCCTCCACCTCGCGAAGGGCAAGAAGGCGAAGAAGTCGATGCGCATCGCGAGCGCCAGGGCGGCGACGAAGGGCTCGGGCAGCAAGGCGCTGAAGCTCAAGCTCACGAAGGCCGCCAAGAAGGCCCTCAAGAAGACCAAGAAGATCACGCTGATCGTGCAGGGCACCGCGACCGATCCGGCCACGGGCTCGAAGGTCACGCTGAAGCGCGCCGTGCAGCTGCGCAAGTAGCCGCTCGCGGGGCGACGCGGGACTAGCGCGAGACGTCGACCTCCCCGGCGGCGCGGGCCGCGAGGCTCAGCGTCACCGGGAAGCGGCCGACGGCGTAAGCGGTGAACTCGAACGTCCCCGGGATCTGCGGGCCGACGGGGCTCGAGAGGCCGAGCTCGGGCATGTTCGCGATGTCCGGGCTGTCGCTCGTGACCGAGAGCCGGACCGTGTCGCCGACTCTCGCGCGCACGATGCGGTCGGCAGGCAGCGTGCCGGTGACCACGTTCGCCTCCGCGCCGCCGACCTGCGCCGGCGGCGCCGCGGGCAGCGCCGTCGTCTCGGTGGCGGTGGTCCGGTCGCGGCGCAGCGCGCCGGCGACGCCGAGCGTCAACGCGAGGACGGCGAGCACGAGCAGGAGGCGGCGGGAGCGCATTCTGCACGGATTCTGGCGCATTCGGCCCAACCATCCGTCCAGCGGGCCGGGCCGGTGCTCGCCGAACGGCGTTCTCGTGCCGACGAGCGGGTCACCATGTTCGCGCGCTGCCCATGGACGCGACCCGAGGATGGCTTCACGCTCGTGGAGCTCCTCGTCGTGATCCTGATCATCGGCATCCTGTCGGCGATCGCCCTGCCGACCTTCCTCGGCCAGCAGAAGAAGGCCCAGGACGCCAACGCCAAGTCCGGTGCGCGGAGCCTCGTCTCGCACGTCGAGTCGTGCTTCGTCGACACCGAGGACTACACCAAGTGCGACACGCAGGCTGCGCTCGGGACGATGAACCTCAGCTACGGCAGCGGGGTCGACCAGGTCGAGGTCACGGCGTCGACCACGTCGGGGTACACCGTCGTCGGGCACTCCAAGAGCAACACCGACTACAAGATCGTGAAGAACTCCAGCGGCACCACGCGCACGTGCACGAACCCCGGTGTGGGCGGCTGCCGCGCGGACGGCAGCTGGTGAGACGCGCCGGTCGCGCCGGCCCGACAGACTTCTCAGGGACACGGACCCGCCTGCGAGCGGGTCCGTCGCCGTCCGGGATGGGGCCTTGCACCTAGTACGGGCGTCCACCCGCTCAAGTCCCCACCGCGTCCGACCGATATCAGGGCCGAAGAAGAAGGATGCCAGTCCTTCGGACGCCAAAGGCACACCGCTCGTGAGGGCGGCTCGCAAAGCCACGGACCTCGGAGACGAGGCAGCCGAGCTGCCGGACGGAGGCGCGATGAGGAGCTGGCGAAGAGGCCAAACGAGATCCAGGAGGATCACATGCTGCGCAAAGCGCGCAAGAGCGAAGAGGGCTTCACGCTCATCGAGCTCCTCGTCGTCATTCTGATCATCGGCATCCTTGCCGCGATCGCCCTGCCGACCTTCCTCGGTCAGCAGAAGAAGGGCCAGGACGCATCCGCCAAGTCGGAT
>JADGPM010000244.1 GCA_017882425.1 Solirubrobacteraceae bacterium | reverse complement strand
CTGGCCGAGAACGGCGGCGGGTTCCTCGAGAACGACCCGGCGGTCGCGACCGTCACGATCCTGGGGCGGTGAGCGGAGCGATGTCCACCACGACAGGCCACGACCACGACTGGCTCGTCATCGGGTCGGGCTTCGGCGGAAGCGTCTCGGCGCTGCGCCTGGCGGAGAAGGGCTACAGCGTCGGCATCCTGGAGTGCGGCCGGCGCTTCGCGGACTCCGAGTTCGCCGAGCGCATGAGCCAGCTGCGCCGCTCGGTCTGGATGCCGCGCCTGGGCATGAAGGGCACGCTGCGGATGACGGCCTTCAAGGACGTGCTGATCCTCAGCGGGAGCGGCGTCGGCGGCGGCAGCCTCGTCTACGCGCAGACGCTCTACCGCGCGACGCCGCGGTTCTTCGAGCGCTGGGAACGCGTCAGCGGCGCGCAGCCACCGGACCTGGGTCCGTCCTACGACGTCGCGGAGCAGATGCTCGGCGTGGTCGAGCATCCCTTCCGCACCCCGGCCGACGAGCTGCTCCAGCAGGTCGCCGACGACATGGGCTGCGGCGACACCTTCCACCCCACCCGCGTCGGCGTGTACTTCGGCGAGCCGGGGGTCACGGTGGCGGACCCGTTCTTCGGCGGCGAGGGCCCGGAGCGCACCGGCTGCACGCACTGCGGGCAGTGCATGCTCGGCTGCCCGCGCGGCGCGAAGAACATCCTGCCCAAGAACTACCTGCACTTCGCCGAGCGGCTCGGTGTGACGATCGACCCCGAGCGCACCGTGACGTCGATCCGCCCGCTCGGGCGCGGCGACGGCTCCGACGGCTACGCCGTCACGAGCGAGCGCTCCGGTGCGTGGCTGCGCAAGGACCGCCGCACCGTCACCGCCAGGGGCGTCGTCGTGGCCGCGGGCGCGCTCGGGACGAACCTGCTGCTGGCGCGGTGCAAGGACGCCGGCGATCTCCCTGCGATCTCCGACCGTCTCGGACAGCTCGTGCGCACCAACAGCGAGTCGCTGACGGCGGTCACCGTGCCGGAGGATCGCGGCTGGAGCGACAGCATCTCGATCACGGGGAGCATCCATCCCGACCCCGACAGCCACTCTGAGACCGTCACCTACGGCACCGGCGGCGACCTGTTCGGGCTCGCGTTCACGCTGCTGACGCCCGACGGCACGAAGCTCACCCGGCCGCTGAAGCTCCTCGGCAGGGTCGTCCGCCACCCCGTGCTGTTCGCCCGCTCGACGAACCTGCGCGGATGGTCGCGCCGGTCGCTGCTCACCGGCATCATGCAGACCCTCGACGGCTCGCTGCAGCTCGTGCCCAAGCGCGGCCGTCCCGGATCGTCGCTGCGGCTGACGACGCGCCAGAACCCGGACAACCCGAACCCCACCTTCCTGCCGCTCGCCAACGAGATCGCGCAGCGCATGGCCGACCGCACGGGCGGCATCGCGCAGAGCTGGATCACCGAGGCGGCGTTCAGCATGCCGGTGACGGCGCACATCCTCGGCGGCGCGGTGCCGGCGGCGGATGCCTCACGCGGGGTGATCGACATGGATCACCGCGTCTTCGGCTACGAGAACCTGCTCGTCTGCGACGGCTCGGCGATCCCGGCGAACCCGGGTGTGAACCCGAGCCTGACGATCACCGCGATGACCGAGCGCGTGATGCAGACGGTGCCGGCGGCGCCGCGGCGAGGATGAGCCGCAGCAGCGCGTCGGGGTCCTCGAGCTGGGGCGTGTGGCCGCAGTGCGGGAGTGTGGCCTGCTCGGCCTGCGCGATGCGGCCCATGAGGTTCGCGATCCGCTCGCGGTTGCGCTCGTAGCGCGCCGCCCGGTCGCGTTCCCCCCAGACGAACAGGACCGGGCAGTCGATCCGCGCGACGTCGAGCGGGTAGTCCTCCTCGGCGAGCAGCCGCTCGACGATCGACAGCTGGTGGCGGACCCGGTCGCGCGTGAGGTGCGAGACGTAGCGCGGCGCGTGGCGCACGACGTCGCCGGAGCGCAGCGTCGCCCCGAACCGCGCCATCCCGAGTGACAGCAGCGGGCGCAGCGGAGCGGTCGCGAGCAGCGGGACGATCGGGCGCGCCAGGGGGCTGCTGATCATGCGAATCCACGCCGGGTGGTGCAGGCCGGCCGTCGCGACCGGGACGATCCCGGCGAGCGCGACGTCGTGGCGGTTGTTCGCCATGTACAGCGCGAGCATGCCGCCCATCGAGTTGCCGACGATCGCCACGGGCTCGGCGTACTCGCCGGACACCCGCCAGGCCGCACCGGCGATCATGCCCGTCAGCTGCGGAAGCACCGGGCCGGGCCGCGCATCCGCGGCGGCGCCGAAGCCGGGAAGGTCGGGCGCGCACGCGCGGATGCCCCGCGCCGCGAGCCGCTCCAGCAGCGGGCGCCACGTGTCCGCGCTGTCGGAGAAGCCGTGCAGCAGGAGCAGCGCGGGACCCTCGCCGCGGGTCTCGAGCAGGCGCGTGCGGGTGCCCGCGATCGATCCGCGCAGCTCGTGCACGCCCGCGGTCTCGCGGCGATGTGTCACCGGCGCGTCAGGCCTTCGAGGTCACCCTGCGGCGACCTCCGGCCGGCGCGGGCAGCCGCGCGGCCATGGCGTCGTAGGACTGCTGCAGGCAGGCGATCAGGTGCTCGGGGTCGGGAACCATGTCGCGGCAGGAGCAGAAGGTGACCATCAGCTCGCCCTTGTAGCTGTTCGCGCCCCAGATGATCCCGCAGCCGTCGCCGCACGGCGGGACGAAGAAGATGCGCACCGCCTGCGCACCGTTCATGTAGAGCGGCACCGTCGGCCCTGGGACGTTGCTGATCCCCAGGTTGTAGAACGGCCGCCGGGTGCCCCAGCCGACCTGCGCGTTCATCAGCGCCTTGGTGCTCCAGGCGAACAGCGCGCCGGGGAACTCGGTGCTCAGCTCGGTCAGGTGCCGCGCGCCGGTCGCGCTGCCCTTGAGCTCGGCGGTGTTGCGCTGGATCTGCTCGAGACGCTCGACGGGGTCGGCGATGTTGGCGGCGATCTCGACCGGGCGGATCAGGATGTCGTTGCCCTCGGTCGAGAGCTTGCCCTTGCGCATGTCGATCGGGGTCCCCGAGACGAGCGGGCCCTCCGGGGTCTCGCCCTTGGACGCGAGGTACTCGTGCATCGCGCCGCTGACGATCGCGAGGACGACGTCGTTCACGGTCGCGCCCTCGACCAGTGCGCGCAGGCGCTTGACGTCCTGCAGGCGGAACGGGATGCCCTCGAACGAGCGATGCGCGCCGACGGGCTCCTGGAAGCGCGTGTGCTCGACCGCGGGCGGCAGCACGCCGCCGGCCGGCGGGCCGCCGGGACGCGGGATCCGCGAGAGCATCTCCGGGATCACGCCGCCGACCCGCAGCGGGCCGCGGACGAGGTTGTTCATCAGCGCGCGGCCGAGCAGCTCGGCGTCGCGCGGCCGGGTCTCGGGTTCCCATGAGGACGCGGCGGGGCGCGGGGTCGGCTCCGGCGTCAGGTCGTGCAGCCCGCTGATGATGTCGGTCGCGCCGTGGCCGTCCACGGCGGCGTGGTGGCCCTTGGTGAAGATCGCGTACGTGCCCTCCGCCACGCCCTCGACGTTGTCGAGGCCCTCGATCACCCACATCTCCCACGGCGGTCGCGTGAGGTCGATCGGGCGTGCCTGGATCCGTGCGAGCTGGATGCACAGCTGGCGCCAGTCGCCGGGCTCGGGGAGCCGGATGTGCCGGATGTGGAACTCGATGTCGAAGCGCTCGTCCTCGATCCAGTACGGGTTGTCGAGATCGAGCGGGACGCGCACGAGCCGCCGGCGGAACATCTTGGAGGCGTCGAGACGGCTCTCCACGTGGGCGACGATGTCGCGAAGGCGCACGCGGCCGCCGGGGGCCGTGGAGGGGTCGTAGAGGATCACGAACCCGGCGTGCGTCGCCCAGAGATCGCGGTCCATGTAGACGAACATCGCGTCCTGCCCGCTCAGCTGCTCCATCGTCGTGCCCTTCTCCTGTCGGAATGTGCGCCCATCCCGCCGGGCCCCGCGCTGCGGGACCCGGCGGTCGAGTGGCGCGTTGTCGGGGGGTTACTTCGCGCCGTCCGAGAGCGACCACATGCCGCCCGGGAAGCCGCTCAGGTAGGCGGTGCCGTTCGGGCCGAGGTGGATCGCGGCGTAGTGGTTGTTCCACTGGTTGCCGTTGCCGGCGAGGACCTTGTAGGTCGTCTTGCCGGTGCGCAGGTCGATCGCGGTCCAGTACCACGGATCGTTCGGCGCCGCCGACGGGGCGTTCGTGTACGTGTACAGCAGGCCGCTGCCCAGCGAGGCCTTCGCGACCACGCTGGGTGCGCGCTCGTCGTTGGTCCAGACCTTGCGGCAGCCGCGGCCGTTCCTGTTGACGTCCACGCGGGCGATGCCCGGGGCCGAGACGGCGGCCGGGTCGCCGAGGAAGCCGAACACGTCGTAGCCGTAGTTGTTCTCGACGTACAGCGAGCGGCCGACGTTGACGAGCGAGTTCTCGGTCGCGCTGGCGCCCTTCTGGAAGACGGGCACCTCGCACACCTTGCGCTGCTGGCCCTTCGCCAGGTGGTTCGCGGTGCGGAACACCACGACGTCCATCGGATCGGCATTGTCGGTGATCGCGACGTAGCCGCCCGGCATGATGGTCGGCGTCGTGCCGGTGCCGTCGTCGAACTGGCCCGGCTTCACGAGGTCCTTGATCGTCTTGTAGTCGTCCTGCCAGGCGATCTTCGGCGTCCCGTCGCTCGCTGCGACCAGGTGCAGCATCTTGCGGTTCGTCGCGACGTAGGCGCCGTCCTTGCCCATCGCGAAGCCGTTCTCGATCTCGTTGTCAAAGCCGTTGCCGAGCTTGATCGTCTTGACGGCGCCCGTCTTCGGGTTGACCGTGCCGACGACGCCGTCGACGCGCGTCACGAACCAGTAGTTGCCCTTCCAGTCCGGCGTGACGGACACGACACGCTCGAACTCGCTCAGCGAGCCGGTCAGGTCGTAGTCACGGACGAGCTTGAAGCTGTTGCCGGTGACGGCGAGGACCTGGATGTGGCGGTTGGCGGTGCCGATCACGACACGGCCCTTCTGGTCGACGTAGAAGTACGCGCCGCCGGCGGTGTCCTTCAGCGTCGGGATCCCGGGGACCGGGGTGGCCTTGGCCGGGAGGGCGTACTCGCCGAGGATCGCCATCGAGTGCGGGTCCAACAGCCGCAGCACGGGGCCCGCAGCGGCGGGGTTGACGCACGCGGTGATGAGCCGGCCGTGCTTGTCGAACGCAACGGAGACGCAGTCGCCGGGGAAGTCGTTGGACCGCTGCACCGGGTTGCGCCCGATCGGGCCGCTGCGGCGATAGGCATCCGACTGCCACGAGTCGTCGTGGCCGGTCGCGTTCTCGTTGGGCCCCATGAAGGGGTTCTGCGGCGCCGCCGGGACACCGGTGATCGGCTTGGCGACGGACGGCTTGCCGACGAACGTCGCGGGGCCGGCGGGGCCGGCGGGCTTGGGGGCGGCGGCGGCGGGGCCGGCGGCGACCAGGCATGCACTGAGCGCGAACCCGGCCAGCGCCGTGCGGCGAAGCCTGGTGCGCGTCGGCGCGAGGTTGGACCCTGACATGTCTCTCCTTGTCGAAATGCAGAAAGCGATTTCGGGAGAGCGTGGCGTGCGCGAGGCGCGCTGCCTATCCGTCAGAAGTCAGAGGTGCGGGTGCCATTCGGGCGCGGCATGCGCCTCTCGCGGGACGCCGTTGATCCGCATCGGCTCCCACAACGGTCCCCCTGAGAGCGCCCGGCGCGCGGCGTTGACCCACTGTGAGGTTGCCGACTTCCCGTAGTCCAGAGGGTGCTTTTCACGGTTACAGCGAGGATGCCGCATCGACGATGGTGGGGCTCCAGCACAGCCGGGGCTCCGTCCGGCTTGTCCCTTTGGAGGGGAGATCGAAGTGCACATGTCCAACATGCGCCCGTCCCCGGCGATGGTTGTCGCGTGCGTGGCGCTCGTCGCCTCGCTCGCAGGCACCGGCTACGCCGCGATGACGCTGCCACCCAAGAGCGTGGGCCGCGCGCAGATCCGCAACAGCGCCGTCGGCACGCTGCAGATCCGCGACGGGGCGATCACGACCGGCAAGCTGCGGTCCGACACCGTGACGGGCGCCAAGATCCGCGACGGCACCGTCGAGGCCAAGGATCTCGCCAAGGGCGTGCTGCCCATCCCGACCACAACGCTCCAGGCTGCCAGCGGCGACCCGGTGGCGCCCGGTGTCGTGGGCGCCGTCAGCGCCACGTGCCCGCAGGGCCAGCACGCCACCGGTGGCGGCGGGGGATTCGCCGGTCCGCCGACGACCAACGACAAGGTCGTCGACTCGCTGCCGGTCGGCACCGAGCGCCCAGTCGTCCGCTGGCGCATCAGCGTCTTCAACGGCGGCACCGAGCCACGAACGCCCGTGGCCTACGTCATCTGCACCGCGCCCTGAGCGCCGCGAGTGGAGTGAGATGCTCCCGCGGCTCTCTGTCGCGCTTTGCGACAACCGAACCGCCGCCTGACCACGACCCGACTATTGGGCCGCTCGCCGGCGGATGGCAACCGGCGTATCGTCGGCGCCATGAGCACGCTCGCCAGCGACACCGCCGCCGTGCTGGTCCGCGAGGACGAGCCGGCGGTGCACATCACCCTCAACCGACCCGACAAGCGCAACGCATTGAGCCTCGAGCTCATGCAGGACCTGATTGACGCGCTGCGACGCGTGAGCGCCAGCCCGGGCGTGCGAGTCATCGTCTTGGAGGCCGCCGGTCCGGCGTTCTCGGCCGGCCACGACCTGAGCGAGATGATCGGCCGCGACGTTCCCTTCTTCCAGCGCCTGTTCGACGTGTGCACGGATCTGATGGAGACGATCCATCGCCTCCCACAGCCGGTCATCGCGAAGGTGCAGGGCATGGCCACTGCCGCGGGCTGCCAGCTCGTGGCCGCCTGCGACCTCGCCATCGCCGCCGACAGCGCGCGCTTTGCCACCCCCGGCGTCAAGATCGGGCTGTTCTGCTCGACGCCGATGGTCCCGCTCTCGCGCGCGATCGGCCGCAAGCGCGCGCTCGACATGCTGCTCACCGGCCGGCCGATCGATGCCGCCACCGCGCTGGACTGGGGTCTCGTCAACCGCGTTGTGGCGGCCGAGGCGCTGGAGGACGAGGTCGCCATCATCGTCGACGCCATCGCGCGCTCGAGCCCGCTCACCGTCGGGATCGGCAAAGAGGCCTTCTACGCCCAGATCGAGCTCGACGAGCACCGCGCCTACGACCTCACCAAGGCCGTCATGGCGATGAACGCGCGCGCCGACGACGCCCAGGAAGGCATG
>JADGPM010000243.1 GCA_017882425.1 Solirubrobacteraceae bacterium | reverse complement strand
GGGGCGAGCGGATCTCGATCCCGGAGGCGAGCATGTGGCAGGAGTCCAGGCAGACGCCCAGCCGCGGGTCGCCGCCGGCGGCCTCGATCAGCGCACCGAGCTCTTCGAACGAGCGTCCGAGCGTCCCGCCGGCCCCCGCGGTGTTCTCCAGGTGCAGCGGGCAGTCCTCGGACTCCTCGAGCGCCTCGCGGATCACGCCGCCGGCGCGCGCGATCGCCTCGCCGACGTCGCCCGTCTTCGCCGAGCCCGGGTGCAGCACGACGGCGTGCGCGCCGAGCGCTGCGCCGGCGCGCAGCGAGGCGATCAGCGAGGTGAGCGTCTTTTCGCGGATGTCCGCATCGTCGCTCGCCGCGTTCAGCAGGTACACGGCGTGGATCAGCAGCGCGTCGACCGGGCTGGTCGCCATCGCCTCGGCGAACGCGGCGACCTGCTCGTCGCTGTAGACCGTCGGCTTCCAGGCACGGGGGTTCTGGTTGAAGATCTGGATCGAGCGCGCGCCGAGGTCCTCGCCACGGCCCACCGCCTTGGCCGGGCCGCCGGCGGGGGAGACGTGGGCACCGATCAGCATGGGCGCGGGGACGGGTCGTGATGGGGCATTCCCTAGATTCCTACCGACATGCGCGTTCGCTTTGCTCCCAGCCCCACCGGCCAGCTCCACATCGGGGGTGCGCGCACCGCGCTCTACAACTGGCTGCTCGCACGCGGCTCGGGCGGCACGTTCGTGCTGCGCATCGAGGACACCGACCGCGAGCGCTCCACGCCCGAGAACGTCGAGCACATCCTCGACGCGCTGGACTGGCTCGGGCTGGACTTCGACGAGGGGCCGATCTTCCAGACGGCCAGCGAGGAGCGCCACCGTGCCGTCGTGCGGCGCCTGCTCGACGAGGACCGGGCCTACCGCTCGACCGCGACGGGCGACGACGTCAAGGCCTACAAGGCGATCCACGGCGACGATCGCGGCTTCCGCGGAGAGCCCGAGGCGCAGGGCGCCGTGCGCCTGCGCGTGCCCGACGACGGCGAGACCACCATCCGTGACGTGATCCGGGGTGACACCACCTTTCGCCACGTCCATCTCGACGACCCGGTGATCGCGCGGGCCGACGGGAGCCCGCTCTACAACCTCGCGGTGGCCGTCGACGACCTCGACGCCGGAATCACCCACGTGGTGCGCGGCGAGGACCACATCTCCAACACGCCCAAGCAGGTCCTCGTGCTCGAGGCGCTCGGTGAGCGGGCACCGCTCTACGCGCACCTCCCGCTGCTCCACGGCCCCGACGGCAAGAAGCTCTCCAAGCGCCACGGCGCGGCCTCGGTGCAGGACCTGCGCGCCGCCGGCTACCTGCCCGAGGCGATCCGCAACTACCTCGCGCTGCTCGGATGGGGCGACGCCGACGACGAGACGATCATCCCCACCGACGAGCTGGTGCGGCGCTTCGCGCTCGAGCGCGTCTCCAAGAACCCGGCCCGCTTCGACGAGCAGAAGCTGCGCTGGATGAACGGGCGCTACCTGCGCGAGCTCGGAACCGACGAGCTCACCGCCCGCCTGGAGGCGTTCACCGGCCACAGCGGGCTGCGCGAGGCAGTCGCGATCAGCGAGGAGAAGATCCAGACGCTGGCGGACTTCTGGCCGCTCGCGGGCTTCATCTTCGACGGCCCGGCCGACGATCCCAAGGCCCGCGAGAAGTGGCTCGGGGAGGACGGCCGCGCCACGCTGGGCGTCGTGCGCGAGGCGCTGGGCGCGGTGCAGGACTGGAACGTGCCGAGCCTCGACGCCGCGCTGCACCGCGTCATCACCGCGCGCGAGGCCAAGCCGCGCGACGTCTTCCAGCCGATCCGCGTCGCGCTCGCCGGCACCGCGGTCTCACCGGGCATCTTCGAGACGCTCGAGGTGCTCGGGCGCGAGCAGTCGCTGCGCCGCATCGACACCGCGCTTCAGCGCTAGGGCACCGCTGGAACACCCGTCCAGGCGGATTTCGCGTCTGCTACGCACGCGAAAACGCCCGTCAAACGATGCGAAAGCACGCGGGCGGGTGATCTCGGGCGCGGTTTGGGCGCAATCGCTCAAACTCTCGTCCAGGCGTGCCGATAGGGGGAGGGTCGCCCCGTGGGCGGCATCGCTCCCACCCTTTCCAACGGAACGACGAGATGACGCCTCCTGAACCCGCGACCGCTCTGCGGGTCGCCGATGACGCAGCCGCGGCGGATGCCGCCGATGCGCAGCGCCGCCACAACGAGGGCCACGGTCGCCGCCTGACCGCCGCCTTCGAGGCGCTCGAAGGCTTCCCCGCACTCGCCGAATCGCGCGATCGCGTCCTGCGCCTGGTCACCGACGAGCGCTCCAACACGGGCGAGATCGTCGCCGCCGTCGAGGGCGACGTCGCCCTCGTCATCGCCGTCCTGCGCCTCGCCAACCAGGCCGAGGGCCGCAGCCGCGGACGCGTGGAGTCGATCGTCGCCTCCACCGAGATCCTCTCGCCCGAGGCCGTGCAGTCGATCGCCGCGCGCGCCCGGACGTTCGACTTCTTCGAGCGCTCGTCCGTCTGGGACGCCGCGCCGGAGCGCTTCCGCCTCCACGGCGTCGCCACGCAGCGCGCGGCCGAGCGCCTCGCGCAGGAGGCCGGCTACGAGGAGCGCGACCGCCTGATGGTCACGGCGTTGCTCCACGACATCGGCAAGCTCGTGCTGATGCACGCCTACCCCGGCTACCCGCAGCAGGTCCACCAGGGCGCCCGCACGCCCGAGGAGCGCATCCACAAGGAGCGGCGCGAGCTCGGCGTCGACCACGCACTCGTCGGCGGCGTCCTCGCACGCCGCTGGGGCCTGCCCAAGAGCATCGCCTCCGTCATCGAGCGCCACCACGCCGAGGACGCGACGGGCGAGACCGCCTTCGTCCGCCTCGCGGACATGCTCGCGCACTATGCCCAGGGCGGCGCGGTGTCGCCGACCGAGCTGCTGCGCTGCGCCCGCGCCATCGGCCTCGGGGCCGAGGAGCTGCGCTCGGTGATGTACGACCTGCCGTTCCCGTCGACCGGGCGCGTGCGCCAGGTCGACCCGTGTCCCCTGTCCGGGCGCGAGGTCGAGGTGCTCAAGCGCCTCGCCGAGGGCAAGGTCTACAAGCAGATCGCCCACGAGCTCGAGCTCTCCACGAGCACGGTCCGCACGCACCTGCACAACATCTACGGCAAGCTCGGCGCCGTCGACCGCGCCCAGGCCGTCCTGATCGCCACGGAACGTGGCTGGTTGTAGGCGCTAGGCCTCGCGTGCCGCGAGGCGGCTGGTGTGCCGGCGCCAGATCGCGTAGGCGATCCCGACGCCGGCGGCATCGATGAGGACGTCGCGGGGGGTGCCCTCGCGGCCGTGGACGAAGGTCTGGTGGAACTCGTCGGTCATCGCGTAGCCGATGGCGATCGCGGCGGCCGCGCCGGCGTGGCGGAACCGCAGCGCGCGGTGCCAGAGGAACCACAGCACGCCGTACTCGGCCATGTGGACGACCTTGCGCCCGACGAGGTCGATCGTGCCGAGACCGGAGTTCAGGTCCGGCTGGGCACTGAGCGCGTAGATCACGCCCATCAGGACGATCGGCGGGGCGAACCGCGCAATCGCGCGCACGCTGGCGTCGGGACGTGCCATAGGATCGGGGTCGAGGGTAGAGCCAGCCGATGATCTCGATCACCACGAAGTCCCCGTACGCGCTGCAGGCGCTCACCGAGCTCGGCCGCGCCGGCGAGGCTCCCGTGCCGATCGGCGAGCTCGCCAAGCGGCGGGGGATCCCGGTGCAGTTCCTCGAGCAGCTGTTCGCGACGCTGCGCCGCGCCGGGGTCCTGAACTCCCAGCGCGGGGTCAAGGGCGGGTACTCGTTCGCGCGGGACCCGGCGACCATCACCGTGCTCGAGATCGTCGAGCTGCTCGACGGCCCGCTCGGCCGCGACAGCGAGGGCGTCTTCGCCGATGCCGCCGCCGCGGCCCGCGAGGTGCTCGCGAAGACGACGATCGCCGACGTCGTCGAGCGCGAGGCCGCGGATGCCGGCCAGGCGATGTACTACATCTAGGAGCGCCGCTGTGCCTGAGCGGAGTTTGGCTTAGACACAGGGAGGTTCATCCGCTCGGGACCGCTCAGAACCGCTCTTGGGGAGGCCCGACTTCCCCAAGAAGCGGGTCGGCAGGGCAGGCAATCTCCTCCGGGACGCCCTGGCGGGAGATGTCACCCCGTCCGACGACGAAATGCAGGATGCGTTTGCGGCCCTTGAGGACTGGCGCCGCCAGCACGCCTACCCGCTCCGTCTCTGCATGCCTAGCCTGCGCAACTGGGTGGACCGGTACTCAAGTCTGCGCGAGACGTCGCCGGTAGAGCGGCTGAAGCGACGCGAGAGCATCGTGACGAAGCTCCTCCGCTACCCGAAGATGCAACTTCACCGCATGCAAGACATCGGCGGGGCACGAGCCGTTCTCGGCGCACCGCACGAAGTCGAGGCGGTCATCGCCGAGATCGAGGCCCGCTGGGACGTCGCTGATATGGACGACCGGCGCCGGAATCCGAACCCACCCCGGCGGGACGCTGGCGGGACGGTCGGGGTGTCCCGCGAGCGGTTCCATGCGGTTCCGAGCGGAT
>JADGPM010000039.1 GCA_017882425.1 Solirubrobacteraceae bacterium | reverse complement strand
GGCTGCTGCGGGCGCACGGCCTGACCGATCGCGAACGCGAGGTCGCCACGCTGGCGATCGCGGGGCGCTCGACCAAGGCGATCGCCCTGCATCTGCAACTCTCGCGCTGGACGGTCCAGGACCACCTCAAGAGCATCTTCGAGAAGGCCGGCGTGCACAGTCGCGGCGACCTCGCCGCGCTCACCGTCGCAGCGGCCCGCTGACGGCCTCGGCGGTCGGCTCGATATCTTGCGTGCATGCCGGCCCGCGCCGTTCCGTCCGCCGACACCACGACCCCCTTTCGCGCCGCCCGCCCCGACGTCATCGACGAGACCTTCGAGGGGGAGGTCACGCTCATCGACCTGCGGTCGGGAATGTTCTACGGCCTGGATGCCCCGGCCAGCGCGATCTGGCTCCAGGCGCGCGAAGGCCGCAGCCCCGCCGCGGTCGTCGACGCCCTCGCCGGCTCGTACGGCACGTCCGCGGAGGAGCTCGCGGCGACGGTGGTCGCCTTCCTGGACCGGCTCTGCGAAGAGCAGCTCCTGGTGCCCGCCGAGACCGAGGCACCCCCTGTGACGCTCGCCGAGGTCGGCGCCTGGGCGGACCCGCAGATGCAGTGCTTCTCGGACATGCAGGAGCTGCTGCTGCTGGACCCGGTGCACGACATCGAGCTCGACGCGAACGGCTGGCCGATCCCGCGTGCGCAGCCGGCCGACGCCGGCGCGTAGGGCGCCCGTGGACGAGCGCGCGCTCGCGGCATTCCTCGACGCCGCGCTCGAAGCCCACGCCGAGGCCTCCGCGCGTCTCGGCACGATCGACACGGACGTCGACCTCGGCCCTGTCCGCGCGCGCGTGCGGGCCTGCGGCCGGCCGATCCACGACCGCCTCACGGACATGCTCGTCCTCGCGCGCGGCGCCGCGCCGGCGGGAACGCCGGTCGTGGAGATCGCGGCGTTCGACACGGCGACGAGCGGCGTGCCGATGGCCCCGCCGCCATGGACGCCGGACGCCTACAGGCCCGGGCTGGAGATCGAGGGCCTGCGCCACGGCCGCTTCCTCGCGAGCTACATGCTCGAGTTCGCCGCGCTGACGTTCTACGACCGTGAGCGGGAGCTCGGCATCTACTGGGCACTCGACGCGCCCGCCCTGGTCGCGTGCCAGGAGGCCGCGCGGCTGCGCAACGTCCTGCGCTGGATCGCGATGGACCATGGCGCGGAGCTCGTGCACGCCGCCGCCGTCGGCCGCGGCGAGGACGGCGTGCTGATCCTGGGCGCGAAGGGCGCCGGAAAGTCGACCACGAGCCTCGCCTGCATGCTCGAGGGCCTCGCGTTCGTCGCCGACGACTTCTGCCTGCTCGACGAGGTCGGCGGCACCTGGCTCGCGCGGGCGCTGACCCACACCGCCCGCGCCACCGAGGGCACGCTCGCGCGCCTACCGGCGCTGCGCAGCCGGATCACGAACCGCGACGCCCCGGCCGGCCACAAGGCCGAGGTCACCGTCGCCGACCGGCTCGCGGACGGCCTGCGGATCCGTGCGCTCACCACGCCGGAGCACGCGGCGCGGACCGCCCCCGCGCGACGGGTCGACCGCACGACGTTCGTGCGCTCCGTCCTCGCGGGCACGGTCGGTGTCTTCCCCGGCATGTCCCAGGAGACGCTGCGGCTGCTCGTGCGGCTCAGCGAGGAGCTGCCGTGCTACGTCCTGCCGATCGGCCCGGACCTGGCCGGCGCGGGCGACACGGTCTCCGCGCTGGTCGACGACGAGCGGGCGGTGGCCGCATGAGCCCCGCCGACCTCAGCGTGATCATGGCCGCGTACAACACCGAGCAGTACGTCGGCGAGGCGATCGCGAGCGTCCTGGAAAGCGCCGACAGGCTCCTGGAGCTGATCGTCGTCGACGACGGGTCGACCGACGGCACCGCCGCCGTCGCCGCGTCCTTCGGCGAGCCGGTGCGGGTGATCCGCCAGGAGAACCGCGGCCCCTCGAAGGCGCGCAACGTGGCGCTCGCCTCCGCACGCGGCACGTACCTCGGCTTCCTGGACTCCGACGACGTCTGGGTCGCCGGGCGGCCGGACCCGCGGCTCGAGCTGCTCGACGCGGACGCGCAGGTGGCGGGCGTCTTCGGGTACTGCCGGTTCTTCGTCGCCGGCGAGGACGGCAGCCGCAACCTCGTGCTGGACCCGATGACGGCCGCCGAGATGGGGGCGGTGATCCTGCGGCGCAGCGTGCTCGACACCGTTCAGGGCTTCGATGAGGAGTTCGTGCTCGCCGAGGACATGGACTTCCTGAGCCGCATCAGGGAGGCCGGGCTGCGGATCGCGACGATCGACACGCTGACGTTCCTGGACCGGCTGCGGCCCGGGAGCCTCACGCGCGACCGCGACGCCGTCCTGAAGGGCTGGATGCAGGCCGGGCGCGCCGCGATGAAGCGCCAGCGCGAACGGGAGGCGCGCGAGCGATGAGCGCCGGGATCACGGTCGTCGTCCCCGTCCGCAACGGCGCGCGCTACCTCGCCCCCGCCCTGGAGAGCCTGACGGGCCAGACCGTTGCCCCCGCGGCGATCGTCGTCGTCGACGACGGCTCGAGCGACGGGAGCGGCGACCTCGCGCGCCGCGCCGGCGCCGAGGTCGTGCGCGTCGGCACGGACGCGGCGGGGATCGGCGTCGGCGCGGCGCGCAACGCGGGGGCCCGGCACGCGCGCACCGACCTGCTCGCGTTCATGGACGCCGACGACGTCAGCGTGCCGGACCGCTTCGCGCTGCAACGCGCGGCTCTGGCCGCCGGTCCCTCGCTCGACGGCGTGCTGGGCCACGTCCAGCAGTTCCTCTCGCCGGACCGGGAGGGCGAGCTGGCCGGCGTGCACGAGGTGCCGCCCGGCCCGATGCCGGGCTGGCACGCGGGTGCGCTGCTCATCGAGCGCGAGCGCTTCGCCGCGACGGGCGGGTGGAGTGACGACGTCGGGCTCCACGATGCATTCGACTGGTTCGCCGTCGCGCGTGAGCGCGGCCTGCGGCTGCTGATGCTCGACGACGTCGTGGTCCGGCGACGCATCCACGGCGGGAACCTCAGCCTGCGGCGCGCCGACCTTCATGCCCGCTACCTGCGGTCCGCGCGCGCGGCCGTCCTGCGCCGGAAGACGGGCGCGTGAGGACCCGCGCCGGCGGACGCCTGCGGCCCGAGGAGCAGTACGACCTGCTGCTGCGGGCCACGCTCGGCCCGCTGGACGACGCCGCCGACGCGCTGCGGCTGTGGCGCGCCGGAGAGGACCTCGGCGATCCCGACATGGGCGTGCTGCGCCTCATGCCGCTGCTGGGCGAGCGCGTCGCCCAGCTGGCACCGGACGACGCGGCGCTGCGCCGCAAGGTCGCGCACGTCAGCCGCTTCGCCTGGCTGCGCGGGCAGCTGATGCTGACGAGGACCGCCGCCGGCGTCGCCGCGCTCCAGAAGGCCGGGATCCAGGTCATGCTGATCAAGGGCGCCGCGCTCATCCAGATCCCGGGGATCGAGCGGCGCCTGCGGATGATGGACGACCTCGATGTGCTCGTACGGCCCGAGGACGTCATGAAGGCCTCCCGGATCCTGCCCGCCGCCGGGTACCCCGCGCGGCTCACGACGGCCTCCGACGACGACCTGCGCCTGCTGCTCCCCAGCCTGCACGCGCTCCCGTTCGGCCACCAGGGCGGCGAGATCGACCTCCACTGGCACGCGCTGCACGCCAGCCGACACCCCGACGTGGACCGCGCATGGTGGCCCGAGGCGGTTCCGGGGCGGCTGCTCGACGTGCCGACACTGGCGGCCGCGCCGTCCGACGTGCTCGTCCAGTCGATCGCGCACGGGAGCCGCTGGGTGCAGGACGCCGCACCGCGCTGGGTCGTCGACGTCGCGCTGCTCCTCCAGGCGGCCGGCGGCACGCTCGACTGGGACCGCGTCGTCGACCGCGCCGTCGCGGCGCGCCTGGCCCGCGTCGTGGCGGACGCGCTCGACTACATCGCGGACGTGTCGGGCCTCGCCGCCCCGGCGGGGACCCTGGCCGCCCTGCGCGCCGCCCCGGTCCCGCTGGCCGAGCGCCTGCGCGCCCGCCGCCCGATCGACCCGGCCGACGGCGGCCCGGTCCCTCCCGGCGCCATCGATCGTGTGGTCGAGGCGTACGAGGCGCGCGTCTGCGTCACGGTCCCGCCGGGGACCCGAACGGGTCCGGCGGATGCGGCCCGGATCCTCGCCCGCGAGTGGGCGCTGCCGTCGGCCCGCAGCGTCCCGGCCCAGGCGGCGTTCCTGGCGGCCCGGCGGCCGTGGCCCGTGCGCCGGCTCGCGCGCCGGGCGGTCGGCGCGCCGACGCGCCCTGTCCGCGACACGCCGACCTACGAGATCGGCCGCGTGCTGTCGTTCCACGCCGGCGGCGACGGGAGGGCGTTTCTGGGCGGCGGCTGGTTCTATCCCGAGAACTTCGGGACCTGGAGCCAGGGCACGCCCAGCCACGTCGTCCTGCCGCTGGCGGACCCGGTCGACCGCGACGTCGAACTCGAGATGCAGCTCATCGGCTTCACGACGCCCTACCTCCCGCCGCTGCGCGCCGAACTTGCCGTGAACGACGTGTGCGTCGCCCGAATGCGCTTCCCGGACCCCGCCAAGCAGATCGTCATCGTCCGCACGCTGATCCCCGCTGCCGCGGTGCGCGGGTGGAACCGGCTCGAGCTGACGTTCGTCGCCCGTCACCCGGTCACGCCGGCCGACGGGCGCGAGGGCAGCGACCTGCGGCGCATCGCGCTCGGCCTGGTGAAGCTCGGGACGGCCTGAGGGTCGGCGCTGCACCGTGAGGTGCGGCCTGCGGCTAGCGGTCCGAGCCGAGGTCCTCTGCGCCCTCCCGTGCAACGTCGCGCTCGTGCTCCGCCCGGGCCGCTCGGTCCTGTGCCGCGCCGAGATCGCGTTGAGTCTCATCGTGGCGCTGCATGCCCTGCTTCTGCCGGCCTCGCATCGCGAGGGTCACCAGCAGCACGACGAGCACCACGCAGACTGCGACCACGATGACGACGACGCCGCTGCCGACGGCGAGCACGAGCAAGCGGGTGCTGGTCATGTGACTCCCTTCTGCGACACGTCGTCGACGACGTGCTACGCCTTGTCGACGGCGTCTTCGAGCTTGTCCCTGACCTCGTCAGCGGCGTCCTGCGCCTTGTCGACGGCTTCGTCGATGTGGCCCTTGACCTCGCCCTTGCGCTCCTGACGCTCACCCTCGCGCTTGAGGTCCTCGTCACCGGTCAGCGCTCCAGCGGCCTGCTTCACGCGCCCGCTGATCTTGTCGGTCTGCTCGCCCATGAGGGCCTCCTTCGTGCGTTGGTGCAGTCGTGGCGGATGCCGCGACGACCACGAGTCAGTCGTCGTGCCGACGACCGCCGATCGCGCGGCCCGTCCCGCCGAGGATCACACGCTAGAGCGCCCCACCCCGCAGCGCATCGGTAGCTCTCCGACGTCGCTGCGGCTTTCCCCGCGCGATGGGTGAAGAGCAGCGGGGCAGGAAGGATCGACACGGCACCGGCGTCTGTACAGGTATCGGCCGGCGCTCTGGTCGGCCCGAACGGCGCGTCCGCCAGGGCGCGCGAAGGAGGCTCTCATGCTTGCGGTCCGTCCTCGGTTCGGCCTCGTCACCGAGCAGCCACGCGGCGCACGGAGGTGGCCGGCCCGGTGCCTCGGGGCCTTGGCTGCCGCCGCCGCGCTCAGCCTCGTCGGGGTGAGCGCCGCGGGCGCCGGCACCGGCTTCGTCGATGGCGGTGGGGGCGGGGGCGGGGGCGGTCATGCCTTCCGCCGGATCAACCTCGTATCCGACATCGCCGGGGTGGCGCGCCTCACCGACCGCAACCTCGTCAACCCCTGGGGATTGGCCGCCGGCCCGAACACGCCGCTGTGGGTGGCCGACAACGGCAGCGATGCCTCGACGCTCTACTCCGGCGGGGTCCGGGGCAGCATCCCGGTCATCGCGCCGCTCGTCGTGGCCATCCCGGGCGGCGCGCCCACCGGCACCGTCTTCAATCCGACGAACGGCTTCGTCGTCAAGACCGGGATGGCGAGCGCACCAGCGCGATTCATCTTCGACTCCGAAGCAGGGCTGATCACAGCCTGGAGCCCGACCGTGCCACCGGCCACCACGGCGCAGACCGAGGCGACCACTCCCGGCGCGATCTACAAGGGCCTGGCGATCGCCCAGACACCGCAGGGGGCGCGCCTCTACGCGGCGGACTTCCACAATGCGAAGGTCGACGTCTTCGATGAGCAGTTCGCGCCGGTCAAGCTGCCGGGAGCCTTCAGCGACAGCGCGCTGCCGGCCGGCTATGCGCCCTTCAACATCCAGGAGCTCGGCGGGCGACTGTACGTGACCTTCGCCAAGCAGGACGACCAGGCCAGGGACGAGGTTCACGGCCCGGGGCTCGGGTTCGTCGACGTCTTCGACACCAACGGTCACCTCCTCCAGCGGCTCGTCTCGCAGGGACAGCTCAATGCGCCCTGGGGCCTCGCGCTCGCGCCACGCAACTTCGGTGCGTTCGGAGGCGATCTCCTGGTCGGCAACTTCGGTGACGGCGCCATCAACGCCTACAACGCGAAGACGGGGACCTTCGACGGTCAGCTCAGCGACAGGGACGGCAACCCGATCCGCATCGACGGGCTGTGGGCACTGCGGTTCGGCAACGGCGTCACCGGCACGCCGCAGACGCTGCTGTTCACCGCCGGCATCGCCGACGAGGGACACGGCCTCCTCGGTGAGATCGTCGCCCACGACCGCGCCCGCTGAACGAGACCGGTGGACCGTGGGAACCTGGAGGTCCCACGGTCCACCGAGGATCGAGCGAGAGTGGAGCCAGCCGGGATCGAACCGGCGACCTCCTGCTTGCAAAG
>JADGPM010000242.1 GCA_017882425.1 Solirubrobacteraceae bacterium | reverse complement strand
GCACGCTCCTGGACGGCCGGGCCGAAGCCCGGAGCGAACGTGACGGCGACCCGTCCGCGGATCGCCTGCGCACTCGGGCGCCGCGAGGCGATGGTCGCCTGCGCGCCGGCCGGCGCCGGCCGGTCGAAGCGGGCCTTGCGCGGGAACAACGACGCGTCCGAGGGCGCAGCGGCCGCTACGACGGCCGCCATCACCACGACAACGCTGAGCCACCCGGCCCTGACCACGTCAACCTCCGCCGCTCCCGCTTGGCGTCGCGGCGGACTCTACGACGATTCTCGCGCCGACGGGCGGTGAGGTGCTCGCACCGGCGGCCGGCCCCGCTAGAAGAACGGCGTGAAGCCCGGAACGGCGGGCGCCTTCGTCGCCAGGCGCACCACGCCGTCCTTCGCCCTCAGGCGAACCTCGAGCGTCGGGTGCCCGACCGCGATGTTGCCGGGGCCCTGACCGATCGCGCTCATCGCCACCTCGCCGACGCCGGTGAGACGGCCACGTCCGCTGAGCTTCACGGACGAGCCGACATCCGGAAGGGTCCTGCGCGTGCTCCAGGTGCCGGTGAGCCTGCCGGTCAGGCAGCGTCGTGGCACGGTGCAGCGCGTCCCGGCGACGTCCGCGCTGAACGTTCCAGCCGGCGGCGAGCCCGACGGGACGGGCGCGAAGCGCGCGGTGAGCGTGATCCGCACCTGGGCGCGCAGGTGCCGGAAGTGGCCCGTGGCGCCGGTCACCGGTCCCGTGAAGCGCGTCGACCCCGAGGACACGCCGGCACTCGCCGGGCCGGCTCCCTGCGCGAGAGCCAGCAGTGCGGTGACCGCCGCTGCGATGAGGGGACGACGAGCGTGGCGCACGACGACCGGTGCGACCCTACGGCCGCGCCCCCACCTGCACCGACGTGCCATCGGCATCGAAGAGCCCCTCGACCGAGAAGTACCGCTCGCCGGTGTCGTAGCAGAAGGTCAGCACCGTGCTGCCATCAGGGATCTCGGGAAGCTTCTGTGCGACGGCGGCGAGGGACGCGCCGGACGAGGGGCCGACGAAGATGCCCTCCTCGCGCGCCGCGCGCACCGCGTAGGCGTAGGCGTCCTCCTCGCTCACCTGGATCACGCCGTCGAGCGTCGCGGTGTGCAGGTTGGTCGGCACGAAGCCCGCGCCGATGCCCTGCAGGCGATGCGGGCTGGGCTCGCCGCCGCTGATAACGGGCGACTTGGCGGGTTCGACCGCGAACGTCCGCAGCTTCGGGAAGTGCTCCTTGAGCGTCTCGCTGACACCGGTGATGTGGCCGCCGGTGCCCACGCCGGTGATGAGGACGTCGATCCCGTCGGGGAAGTCGCGCAGGATCTCCTGCGCGGTCGTCTCGCGATGGACGGCGATGTTCGCCGGGTTCTCGAACTGCTGGGGCATCCACGCGCCGTCGATCTCGGCGACGAGCTCGCTCGCCCGCGCGATCGCGGCCTTCATCCCGCCCTCGCGCGGCGTCAGCTCGACGCGTGCGCCGTAGGCCGCCATCAGCCGCCGGCGTTCGAGCGTCATCGACTCGGGCATGACGAGGATCAGCTGGTAGCCGCGCACCGCGGCCACGATCGCCAGGCCGACGCCGGTGTTGCCGGAGGTCGGCTCGACGATCGTGCTGCCGGGGCCGATGACGCCGCGGCGCTCGGCGTCGTCGATCATCGACAGGCCGATGCGGTCCTTGATCGAGCCGCCGGGGTTGGCGCGCTCGGCCTTCATCCAGACCTCGACGTCGCGGCCTGCGTACAGCCGGTTGATCCGCACATGCGGGGTGTCCCCGATGGTCTCGAGGATGTTCGCGGCCTTCATGGTCGTCTCCGATGTCGCTAGATGTTGAAGTCGAGCAGCTCGTCGCCGGCCGCTCCCTCGCGGCGCTCGACGCGGGCGGTGGGGGTGACGACGGAGTGCGCGGCGACGCTCTGGGTGAGCCACACGTTGCCGCCGATCCTGCTGCCGTCGCCGATCACGGTCTCGCCGCCGAGGATCGTCGCGTTGGCGTAGATGACGACGTCGTCGCCGATCGTCGGATGGCGCTTGGTGCGCGCCATCCGCTTCTCCACGCTGAGCGCCCCGAGGGTCACGCCCTGGTAGAGCTTCACGCGCGCGCCCAGCACCGCCGTCTCGCCGATGACGATGCCCGTGCCGTGGTCGATGGCGAAGAACGGCCCGATCGTCGCGCCGGGGTGGATGTCGATGCCGGTGTCGCGGTGGGCGATCTCCGTCAGCACGCGCGGGACCAGCGGCACGCCGGACTCCTGCAGCTGGTGGGCGAGGCGGTACACCGCGGTGGCGAAGAAGCCGGGGTAGGCGAGGATCACCTCGTCGACCGAGTGCGCGGCCGGGTCGCCGTCGCAGATCGCCTCGGCGTCGAGCAGGAGCGCCGCCCGGGTCGCCGGCAGGTCCGCGAGGAAGCGATCGACGACCGCGTCCGGATCCGTGCAGTGCGCGCCCGGCAGGCGCAGGGCGTCGACGAGCAGGACGCGCAATGCGGCGAGCTCTTCGGCCACGTCGCCGGCACGTCCCCCGACCTCGGCCGCGAAGTGCGGGAAGAGCAGCTCGAGTGCCCGGTGGACGACGAGCTCGGCCAGCTCACGCAGCCGCGGCGGCAGCGCGTAGTCCTGTCGCTCCTGGGCGAGGAGATCGAGAAACGCGGCGGTCTCGTCGCGCTCGCGGGCGAAGGCCATCGCGTCGGAGCGTACCTAGCGCCCGGTCGTCCGGTGCGTCGCCGCGCGCTGGAAGCCCGCGCGCCCCGGACCGGTGCCGGCGCCGCCGCCGGGCCCGCCCTTGCCGCCGCCGGCCGGCGTCCGCCGGATCAGCAGCCGCAGCGCGTGGTCGTTCGGACCCTCGTCCTCGCGTTCGCGCAGGGCGTCGCGCGAGACCGTGCGCAGCACCGTCCCGCGCTCGCGGTCGACCATGGCCACGACGGCCTTGGCGTCGCTGGGCAGCTCGAAGACGATGCCGTCGATCTCGGGCCCGGCGGTGACGACCTTGACGAGGTCGCCGATCTCTGCCTCATCCATGGACTGAGCGTACCGCTGGACATTCGGCCCGCCGCCGCTCAAGCGGCCCGACCACGCGCCCGATACTCCCCCCTGAGGCACCGTGGCTGCTCCCCCTCCCACTCCCGACGGCTCCGAACGCCCGCCGGGCCGGCGGCGCGCGCCGCGTCTTCGCGCGCTCACGGGGCGCCTGCGACGCTCGCCCGGGCGTCTCGCCGACCGCGACCTCGCCGGCATCCTCGATCTCTTCGAGGAGCTCATGTACGCCGGGGAGATCACCCCGGACGGCCACTACGTCCACCACTCCGGCGGCCCCACGCTCGAGCGGTTCCTCGGCGGCCGCGGACCGGACGACGTCGAGTCGGGACGGTTCTGGGAGTCGCGCGTCCATCCCGAGGACGGCGCGGACTACGACGCGTTCAACCTGCGCCTGCTGAGCGGCGAGGATGCGGAGGTCACCTACCGCCTGCTCGGGCTCGACGGCGTCACGCGCATCCTCTGGGACCGCGCACGCCCGCGCCGGCGCTCGGACGGCAGCACGCTCGTCCACGGCATCGTCTCCGACATCACGCGGCGCCGAGAGGCCGACGCGCGCCTCGCCGAGGTGCGTGAGCGCTTCACGCACCTGCTCGATGTCACGGGCGAGCACGTCTACCTCGCCCTCGCCCACCCCGGCGGACGGATCGAGGAGCTCTTCCAGGGGCCCGGGGCCGACCGCCTCCTCGGCGGCGCCGAGCCCGATCCGGAGATGACGAACTGGGAGGCTGCGCTGCACCCGGAGGACCGCGCCGCCTACGACGCCTTCAACGCCGCGCTCGCCGAGGGCCGTGAGGCCGACGTCGAGTACCGCCTCGCCGGTGCCGACGGGGTCACGCGCTGGGTGCACGACCGCGCGGCCACGCGCCGGCGGCCGGACGGCATCTTCGAGATCAGCGGGATCGTCTCCGACGTCACCGAGCGCCGCCGCATGCGCGCCGAGCTGGCCGACGCCCACGCCGCGCTGTCGCGCGTCGTCGAGGCGATGGACGATCACCTCTACACGCTGCGGATCGACTCCGACGGCGCGCCCAGCACCGTCTACCGCGGCCCCAACCGCGAGGCCCTGTTCGGCGGCCCGCTCAGCGGCGGCAGCGCCGAGCTCGACCGGCTCTGGGAGTCGCTCGTCCACCCCGAAGACCGCGAGCGCCGTGCGGCCGCGGTCGCGCGCCTGCGCGAGGGCGACCCGATCGAGCTCGAGTACCGCGTCGTCGGCCTCGACGGTCGCGAGCGCACGGTGCTCGACTCGCTGCGGCCGCGAACGGCCGCCGACGGAGCGCTCTCCTACGACGGCGTCACCCGTGACGTCACCGAGCGCCGGCGCCTGGAGAACGAGCTGCATCGCGCCCACAGCGCTGCCGAGCTGCGTGCCCGCACCGACGAGCTCACCGGCGCGTCGAACCGCCGCCACTTCGCGGAGATCGTCGGGGACGCACTCGCCGCGGACCCGGGCGGATGCGCCCTGCTGCTGCTCGACGCCGATCACTTCAAGCAGGTCAACGACCTGCACGGCCACGTCGTCGGGGACGCGGTGCTCGTCGAGCTCGCCCGCCGGCTGGCGGCCGGGCTGCGGCCGACCGACACCCTGGCGCGCTGGGGCGGCGAGGAGTTCGCCGTGCTGCTGCGCGGCGTCGGGTCCGACGAGGAGCTCGACCGCCTGGCCCAGCGACTGCGCAGCACGGTCGCGCGCATGCCCGTCAACGCCGACGGCGTCAGCATCCGCCTGACGGTCTCGATCGGCGCCGCGCGCGCGGGCAGCGCGCTGAAGGATCTCGACGCGCTCGTCGAGGCCGCCGACTGCTGCCTCTACGTCGCCAAGCGCCAGGGCCGCGATCGCGTCTCACTCGTCCCCGATCTCGTCGACACCGACACACCGGCGGGCGACTCCGACGCGGTGCATCTCGCACGCGCGCTCGCGGCCACCGCCGCCCGGCGCGAAGGCGAACCGGAGGCCCACGCCGAGCAGGTGGCGACGCTCGCGACGCAGACCGCCGAGCGCATGGCGCTTCCCGTCGGCGTCGTCGAGCGCTGCACGCTCGGGGGCTGGCTGCACGACGTCGGGAAGGTCGCCGTCCCCGATCTGATCCTCGCCAAGCCCGGCCCGCTCGACGACGCGGAGTGGGCCGTCATGCGCACCCACCCGATCGTCGGCGAGGAGATCGTCGCCCGCGTCGGCTCGCTCAGCGGGGCGGCCGCGGCCGTCCGCCACCATCACGAGCGCTTCGACGGCTCGGGCTACCCGGACGGACGGGCGGGAGATGCGATCCCGATCGAGGCGCGCATCATCGCCGCCGCCGATGCCTACGCGGCCATGACGTCGAACCGCGCCTACTCACCGGCCCTCCCACCGCGCGAGGCGGCGCAGGAGCTGCGCAGCAGTTGCGGGTCGCACCTGGACCCGAGCGTCGTCGCGGCCCTGCTCGACGTGCTCGGGTTCGGCGAGCGCACGGCCCTCAGGGTCGCCTGACCCGCAGCGCCGCTCAGGGGCGTGCGCCGGTCCACGGCGCGACGAAGCGCGTGCGGCCGACGACGCGGACCGTCCGCTGCCATGACGCCCGCAGCTCCGCCGCGGACGCGAGGCCCCTGACGCGACCGCGCCATACGGGCACGACGACGTAGTCGGGGTGGCGCACCCAGACGGGGACGTAGTCGACGTGTGTCACGCGCGCGGCACCGCCCGGCACGGCGCGCACGCGCAGCAGCGCGATCAGGCCGTCCTGGGCGCCCGGCGCGCAGCACGAGGGCGTCTGGTTGGAGACGAGGTTGCCCTCGCCGAAGACGACGGGTCTGCCGTTGATCCGGCGGATCGGCTGGACGACGTGGACGTGCTGACCGATGACGGCCGTGATCGCGGGTGAGCGTGTGAGCGTCCGGGCGAGGCGCAGCTGCGCCGGGCTCGGCGCCTGCCGGTACTCCTCGCCCCAGTGGACGTTCACGACGACGACATCCGCGCCCGCGCGCCTGGCGCGCCGGGCGTCGCGCAGGATCCGTGGCGCCGACGCGGTGTTCACCGACCAGGGGTGCGGCTGGATCTGACCGTTGGAGACGGCGGTGTACGCGAGGAACGCGACACGGATGCCCTTCGCGCGCAGCAGGACGATGCGCCGGGCGGCGCTTGCTGAGCGCGAGGACCCGGTGTGCGCGACGCCGGCGCGGTGCAGCGCGATGCCCGTCTGGTCGATCCCGTACTGCCCCTGGTCGAGGCTGTGGTTGGACGCCGTGTCACACGCGTCCCACCCGGTCCGCCTGATCGCACGCGCGAGCGCCGGCGGCGTGTTGAACACCGGGTAGCCGGTCGGCGCCTTCGGCGTCAGCGGCGTCTCGACGTGACAGAACGCGAGGTCCGCGCCGCGGATGTACGGGCGGATCAGCCGGAACATCGGGGCGAAGTCATAGCCACGGCCGCCGGCGTTCGCGGTCGCCCGCTGCCACACGGGCGCGTGGATCAGGAGGTCGCCGCTGGCGGCGATCGTCAGGTGCACCGCGCGGGGCTTCGCCGCCACGGGGACCGGGGCGCTCGTCGTCGTGGTGGTGGCGCGAGCCGCTCGGGTCGCAGGCTGGCCGGCGGCCGAGCCGCACCCTGCGGCGGCCGCAACGCTGAGCAGCACGACCGGCATCACTCCGCGCCGAGGCATCCACGCATCATCCGCCGCGGCGCGGCGGATGCACGGCGGGGGACGCCGAGAGGTGTCCGGCGGCTGGGCGTCGCCGACGGCTTCTCCCGGTGGCGGCCGGGACCGCCCGGCGCTAGGTTCGTCAAAAAGGGAGCGTCTCGTGGCGAAGAAGGTGGCGTCAGATCCGACGGGCAACCTGGGCAACGGCCGGGAGGACTTCGAGCGGCTCAAGGCCGAGGCTGAGGTCGCCAAGGCCCACGCCGAGGCGGCCAAGGCGCAGGCCGACGCGCTCAAGAGCCAGCGAGAGGCCGAGGCGCTCGGGACGCCCGGCGCCCGGGAGAAGGCCGAGGCCGAGAACCGCAAGGCCATCGCCGAAGCCGAGAAGGACGCCGCGACGGCGCGCCGGGATCAGTTCGGCGCACTCGTTCCCGACCTCGGCGCCGTCAGGGCCGGCACGCTCGACGCGACGGGCGACGAGGCGCTCTTCGGCGTCGTCCTGCGCCGGCGCGCGCTGGCCGCCGCCGCGAAGACGGCGGGCGGCGTGATCCTGCAGGCGCTCCAGCAGGCTCGCGACGATGCGTTGGCGTCCGAGACGCCGCCCGCGCTGCCGGCGGCCCGCGTGCTGGTGACCAACGACCCCGAGCTCGTCGACACCGAAGCCGTCCACCTCGCGATCACCGGCGGCGCCGAGCACCTCACCGCGCTTGCCGACCAGCTGCTGACGGCACTCCAGCCCGACCAGAGGCTTGCGGGCGGCTTCGAGGCCGTCGCCGGCGCGGTCGCGGCCGCGCTCCCGGCGGCACTGTCGCTGGTGTCCGCGCAGCGCACGCTCGCGGGTTCCTCCGCGCCGGCCGACGAGTTCGCCGCCACGGCGTCCGTCGTCGGGGCTCTGGTGCCCAACGACCTCGGGGCCTCGTTCGCGCTGGACGAGTTCAGGACGCTGTCGGCCGGGACGGTCCAGACCCTGTTCGCGGAGCTCGAGCAGCGGCGTCAGCGCCTGCTCGCCCAGAAGCTGGCCCTCTCCCCGGCGGTCCGGTCAGACGTCACGCCACCGGGCCCGGAAGGCCCCGACCACGCCCTCACCAGGCGCGACGTGCAGATCGGCCTCGTCGATGCCGTCGCCGCATCGATCGATGCGTTCGTCAACGCCGCGACGACGGTCCCGGCGGGCGCCACGCGCTCGCTGTTCACGCTCGCGACGATGCGGGAGCGCCTCCATGCGGGCGAGCACGGGTTCACCCACGTGCTGCTGATCAGGGCCGGACGTTCGGCCTGCCACCAGGTTCTGGAGAACAGGCCTCTGTGGCTTCGCGACCGGTTCGCGGTCGCCGCCGGCGCCGACATCTCGTTCGCGTTGATCCGGGCGTTCGACGGTGCGGTCGTCTGCGCCGATCAGGTCAGCGGGCAGGCCCAGGCGAACGGCACCATCGGCAGGACCATCACGCTCGGTTAGACGACCTCGGCTCGAGCGATCGTCGTCAGCGACTGGTAGTACACGTCGCGCCTGAACCCCGGGGCGGGGAACAGGTAGGCCTGCGCGGGCGACGGCACGACGCACGAGGCCTTCTCCTCGCCCGTGTCGAGATCGAGCACGACGAGCCGGTCGCCGCCGCCGGCACGACCTGCCGCTCTGCGCGCTGCCGGCACCCGGGCCAGCGCCGACAGCGCGGGACGCGTCACGCGCCGCACGAGCGCCGGCGGGACGGCGCCCTGCCAATCCTGCACCACCAGCTCGCGCGTGTCCGGGTGGAGGATCAGGTGCCCGGCGTGCGCGAAGCCGTCGCGCCGCCACAGCGGCTCGAGCTCGTCGCCGGTCATCCGCCACGCGCGCAGCACCGCGTTGCCCGCGTCGTACGCGACGACGACCCGCCCGACGGGGTCCCACCCCGGCGGGTTGGACTCCGTCCCGTACGGCAGGCCGCTGATCACCACCGAGCGCGCCGCGTCGTCGTCGTGGCGCGCCCACCACAGCCGGACCGGGCCGGGCGCGGACCCCGAGCCGAGCATCGTCGCGTCGGTCGCGTTGCGCCCGTTGTCCATCCAGAAGACGTGGTCGTCGCTCAGCACCGGATCCCAGCCGTAGCTGCGGTCGGGCGCCGGGCCGTAGCGGGGGCGCCACGCCCCATCGAGCACGAGCCGTCCCGCGGCCCGATCGAGCGTGATCCGGAAGACCTGCGTCGTGCCGACCGCGATGACGTGCGTCCCGTCGCTCGCCAGGCGCGCGATGCTCGGCTCGGGCAGCGCGAGCGCGGGCGCGACCGGCATCAGGCTGATCGGGTCGAGCACCGACATCGTCGAGGGCTCCAGGCCGAACGGCGCGTCGCAGTCCTTCGTGACGAGCTCACCGCCGTCGAGCACGACGAACGAGTTGTGCGGGCGCTCGACCGGCAGGCGGTGCGAGGCCAGCACCTCGAGCGACGGCGACAGGCGGTGCGCCCAGTGACCGAAGACGAGCTGCAGATCGCCGCAGGCGTGCGCCGCCAGGCCACCGGGCCAGAACGGACCGCCGGGGAGCCGCGCCGAGCTGCCGATGCGCTCGAGCGTCAGCGGATCGAGGCGCTCGACCCACGCGCGCACCGGCCGGCCCTGCGGGCGGTTGGGCAATTCGTGTCGCAGCGCGTACAGCTCGCCGGGCTCGCGGCGGATGAGCATGCCCGTCCCGGCCGTGTCGCGCACCGCGGCGAGCACGAGCCGCTCGCCGGGCCGGATCGCCGGGCCGCCCTGCCCCGCCGGCGCGCCGAGGCGCCGCGGACCGCCGTCCTCGCAGGTCCACGGGCGTGGCCAGTAGCCGCCGGGATCAGCCATGGGACGGACCCTACGAGACCGTCGTCACCGACCGCCGTGCCGGCTTCGGCTGCCTGATCGTGATCGTCTTCACGAGTTGGACGGTGGTCGCGCCGGGGAGGTTCGCCTTCGTCGTCACCTTGACCGAGAGTCGCCCGCGGCTGCGCAGCAGTGCAGCGCCCCGCGGGGTGAGCTTGAAGGTGACGGCGGCCCGGTCGCCGGCGCGGATCCTGGTCGTCGCGCGACCGATCGTCACCCATGT
>JADGPM010000241.1 GCA_017882425.1 Solirubrobacteraceae bacterium | reverse complement strand
GCAGGCACGACATCATCAAACCGCAGCACCGGCGACCAGTCGCTCCAGGCGCCGGTGTAGAGGGCGTCGTGGATGCGCACGTGAGCGCGGAACTGGCCGGGGGCCGGCACGGTGAAGGTGTTGGCTCCGGACGCGGTCGCGAAGCCTGTCGTGGTGCAGCCGGTGCTGAGGATCTGGCCCTGGACGTCGATGGGGCAGACCTGGACGTCGCTCGCAACCGCCGGAGAGCCGCCGCCGGCGGTCGGGTTGGCGTAGGTGACGGTGAAGCCGTTTGCGGTCCGCCACTGCGAGGACGGCGCGCCCTGAAGCGCCGGGGTCGACGGCATACCGGGCGCCGTGTTGTCGATGTGGATCGTCTTGGCGACCGACAGCGGATTGCCCGCGGTGTCGATCGCGGTCAGCGTCAGGGTGTGGTCGCCATCGCTGAACGCGGACGTGTTGAAGGTGGTGTCGTACGGGGGAGCGCTCGGACACGGGACGCGCCGCGTGTAGTCGCACGAGCTGTCGGCGCTGTGCACGTCGCCGTCGACGGTGGCGCGCGTCGTCCTGATCCCGACGTTGTCGAACGTGTCGAACCCGACGGCGGCCGTCCCGCCGATCCAGCCGCTGGTCGTGTAGAGCGGCCCGCGCTGACCGCCGATGCTGGGCGTCGTCCCGTCCGTGACGGTGATCCGCGAGCCGTACATCTGCGCGAGTGCGCGCATGTAGACCACGGGAGGGCTGTAGACGCCGGTCGACGCCGTCAGGCAGCCGCCGAGGTTGCCGCAGACGACGCCGAACTGCAGGTGCGTGCGACTGGGCACCGGAACGGTGATGTAGTTGCCGGGGCTCGTCCCGGTCCACATGGGCGTCAGCCCACCGCTGCCCCAGAGGTATCCGCCGGTCTCGTCCGACAGACCGGCGGCCCAGGCCTCCGGCGCGAAGCTCGCGCCGCTGCCGTAGCGGTAGGCGAACGCCGAGAGCTCGGCCTGCGTGATGACCGCTCCGGCAGGCGCGTCGAAGGTCCACGTCGCGTTGTCGAGGAACGGGGCCGTGGTTCCGCCGGGGTCGACCGCCGTGCGAGCCGTCAGCCCGCTTGCGGTGATGTTGTCGCAGGCGCTGCCGTACGCGGTGACGTGCGGGCTTGTGGACGCCGGACTCCACGCGTTGTTCTCCCCGTTCGGCGCCGCGAGGCACGCTGAGACGACGTAGGTCCCGGCGCGCGCGGGCGCCGTGGTGAGCGTGGCGACCGACGCGACGAGCATGAGGACGGACAGCGCGGCGGCGGTCGCGTGCAGGCGACCGCCGCCCCGCAGGGCTGCTGGACCGAACATGTGGCCTCCTTTCCGGAGGTGTTGGTAAGGGCTCTCTTGCCGTAGGCCGAAGACGCGAAACCGCACCCCTCTTTGTCACGACACTCAGCGAATCGCGTCAGCCGCCACGGCGTTGGCGCACCATCGGGATCGTGTTGGGATCGCGTTGGCAAACGGCCCGATATCTCGGCGGATGGTCGAGTTCGAGCGTTGAGCGGCACCCCGGATCCTCGACTGATCGGCCAATCCGGATGCCCGCACCCGCCGGCCGTGGTATTGGCGTCGAACCGACGGCAATACGCTGCGCGGATGTCCACCGTCACGGTCGTCGCCAGCTTCAAGATCCGCGAGGGGAGGGAGGAGGAGGCGCTGGAGGCGCTGCGCCCGGTCATCGAGCAGACCCATGACGAGGCCGGCTGCCTGAACTACGCGCTCCACCGCGACAAGAACGACCCATCGGTGCTCGTGCTCGTCGAGCGCTGGACCTCGCAGGTCGCGCTGGACAACCACTTCCTGCAGCCCTACGTCGCGGCGCTGGGGTCGGCTGCGGCCGACCTCGTCACCGAGCCGCCGGTCGTGCGCTTCTGCGACCCGATCCCCATGGGAGACGCGATGAAGGGCGTGCTGTAGTCCACGGCATGCCCGCGCGCGCGTCGCACCCGCAGTCCGAGCTCGAGGGCCGCGTCTCGGCGGAGGTCGCGCGGATCATGAGCGAGTTCTATGGGCGCGGGCCGGCCAGCACGCGCACGTACGTACTGGAGCGGCTCGTCTTCTCCGTGCTCTACGAGCCGCTGACGGTCGCCGAGGAGGCGCTGACCGAAGCGGGGGAGGGCGACCTCGTGCGCGACGCGCGGCTGACCTTCGAGGACATCATGGGCCACGCTCTCGTCGAGCAGGTCGAGCGGCTGACGCGCAGGACGGTCGTCGGGTACCACAGCCAGATCGTGCTCGACCCGCCGCGTGCGCTCGAGTGGTTCC
The DNA here is from genome assembly GCA_017882425.1 of Solirubrobacteraceae bacterium. Lineage (GTDB taxonomy): Bacteria > Actinomycetota > Thermoleophilia > Solirubrobacterales > Solirubrobacteraceae > F1-60-MAGs163. The sequence goes on along the minus strand of JADGPM010000241.1, from coordinate 17,189 downwards.
TGCTCGACCCTGGTCAGGCGGAGCCGACGACGGCGGGGACCGCCGCTCCCGTCGAGGAGCTCCACGCCGGGCGCCCGGGGGATGCGGACGCCGCGACGAGCGACGCGACCGGCTTCGCGCCGGCCCAGCAGCGCGGCGACGGGGCGGACGGCGCGACGCGCGCTGCACTGTCGAACGCCGTCAACAGAATCGTGCGCGACCGCACCGGTCGCGGCGCGACCGCCACCCGCACCTATGTGCTCGACGACTGCGTCGTCTGCCTGCTCGACGGTGCGCTGACGACCGTCGAGCGGACGCTCGCCGAGGGCCGGCGCGCCGACCTCGCACGCCGGCTGCGCGACGCGGTTATGGCAACCTGCGAAGCGGAGATCCTGGAGGAGGTGGGGCGGATCGTCGAGCGCCGCGCGGTCGCCCTCGCGGCGCAGATCGTGCTCTCGCCCGACGTCCTCCTGCTGGCGATCATCACTGAATGAGGTCCGGCGACGCGCTAGAATGACCATTGCGCGTGTGGGCCGACCCCGTACGGAACGCAGGCGCTCGACCAGACACAACATCGCGACGCACGCCGTACCAGCGGCGGGCTGACGGTGCCTGACAGCAAGGCAGGAGTTGCTCTCATGTGCCGGTGTTTGACGTACCAGCGATGTGAGGCTCGCGGATGACGAGCTTCGACGACGCCGTCCTGCGGGTGCGGGTCGACGAGGATGCCGGTCAGCTGACCGTCATCGCGGAAGGCGAGCTGGACATCGCCACCGACGAGACGCTGCGCGTGGCGATCGCGAACGTTGCGATCACCGACAGGAGCGTCGTGCTCGACCTGCGCGGGATCACGTTCTGCGGCTCATCCGGGATCGCGCTGATCCTGGACGCGCAACGCGCGCTCGGTGAACGGCTGCGGCTGCTCGCCGGCAACGAGATCCGCCGCGTGCTCGAACTGACGGGGCTCACGCGGCTGCTCGACGGGGAGAGCCCTCCGACGCCGGAGGACGATCACGCGGAGCTCGTCTGAGGGCAGAGGCCCCGATTGTCGGATTCAATGCCCGATAATGTGCGTTATGTCGACCGAATGGATCAACGGGCCGACACTGGCCGTATCGTTCACGGCGCATGCGTCACAACCTGCGCCCACTCTTCGATCGCATCGTCATCAAGGAACTGGACCCTGATCGCATCCGGCGCTCGGGGCTTGTGGTTCCTCCGGGTGACCACGAGCCGCCGCCGCAGCACGGCATCGTGCTCGCGATCGGCCCGGGAATAGATTGGTGGGAAGGTGCCGGCGTGAGGATGCCCGTCCAGCGCGGCGATCACGTCGTCTTCCCGGCGATGGCGGGCGTCTGGATCGAGGTCGACGAGGAGCGCCTGCTCGTCTGCCGGGTCGGCGAGATCCTCGGCGTGCTCGAGCGCGCTGACGAGATCCCCACGACCGAGGACCACGAGGTCGCCTCGGACGACCCGGACTGACGTCCCCGCGTGGCGTGTCGTGATGAGCCGCCACGAGGTTCTGAGCCGCGACGCGCTTCTCCGTCGCCTCGTTGAGATGATCGGCGCGGTGCGTGCGGACCATCCCGTGCGTGTGGCGCTCGACGGTCCCGACGCGGCCGGCAAGACGTCGCTCTCCGATGAGCTTGCCGGCGTGATGCGGGCGGCCGGCATGCACGTGATCCAAGCTTCCCTCGACGGGTTTCATCGCAGTCGCGCCGAGCGCTACGCATGCGGACCGAACTCGCCGGAGGGCTACTACCGCGACTCGTTCGACGACGACGCACTGCTGGGATCGCTGCTCGGACCGTTGGGGCCGGGCGGCAGCCGCTGCTACCGCATCGGGTGCTTCGACTTCGTCGAGGACAGGCCGTGGGATCCAGAGCCCGAGCGGGCCGAGGAGCATGCGGTCCTCCTGTTCGACGGCGTGTTCCTGCTGCGCCCCGAACTGCGCGACGCCTGGGACTTCAGCGTGTTCGTGAGCGCGAGCGTCGCGGTGACACTCCAGCGCGCGCTCGTGCGCGACGTCGGCCTGTTCGGCTCAGCGGACGCGGTTGAGCGTCGCTACCGGACCCGGTACATCCCCGGCCAGCAGCTGTATGCCGCGGAGGTGCGTCCGGAGTCGATCGCCGATGTGGTCGTCGTCAACGACGAACCGTCGGCACCGCGCCTGCTGATCTCGTCGCAGGACGTCACGCGGGCGCGCGTCAACCGCAGACCGTTGCCGAAGTTGCCGTAGCCGAAGCCGTGCGGGCGGCTGCTGTGGTCGGGCGCAAGCGTTTCCTCAGGGACGCCGGACGACCCAGACGTCCTGGACGCGACCCGCGCCTTCACGGTTCAGGTGGCGGTGGAGAACGTCAAGGTCCCCGACGAGGTCCCGCTCGACCTGTTCGGGCTGCTGATAGGTCGTGTACCAGGGACCGCCTTCGTCCACCCCCGCGCGCACGACGTACCCGCGTTCCTCATACGCGCGAAGCTCTGCCGGCACCAGCCGCGTGCGGTAGGCGTCGCCATGCACGGTGAAGAGCACGATGCCGCCGGGTCGCACGACCCGCAGGTGCTCGTCGAGCCAGTGCTTCTGCACCTCCGGTGAAAGGTGCGTGTAGACCGAGAAGCTGTAGACCATCTCGAAGCTCGCGTCGTCGAACGGCAGAGGGGGCTCAAGGCGGTTCTTGGCGAACGTCACGTCCGCGATGTTGGTCTGACACCACTCGATCAGGCGCTCGGAGTAATCCGTGCCGAAGGCCTCCACCCTGCGGCTGGAGTCCAGGTGTGGAAGATGTTGGACGACACGCCCCGGCCCGCAGCCCCATTCGCAGATGCGCAGTGTCTCCGATGCGACATGCTCGACGGCGGTGCGCAGGATGTACTGAGCCCGCTCGACCCCGCCGAGCTGGAACCGCAGGAGGTCGGTCGTCGTCTGCGTCTCGAACAGGTACTCCAGTGGCGGGACGGCAAACGCAGGGTTGTTGCGCGTGAACCGTCGATTCGCCAGCGCGTGGCGGACCACGTCGGCGCCCATCGCACCTCGGTAGGCGGCTGGGAGCAGCCCCGCCTTACGGATCTGGTAGCCCAGCGCGTTGACGTCGATCGGCACGCGCGGACGCCTTCCGTTGCTGGTCATCGGCTGAACAGTAGTCGCGGCCCGCGGTCAAGTGTGCCTGCTCGCCCCGAGGGGGCCGCAAGCCCGAGCCGCTGGGTCCGGCCCCAGATCCGGCCCGACGACCGCGCCTCGTCCAGAGCCGGATCACGCTCGATTGAACGCAGCGCGGCCGGCCGCCGGTGCGACGAGCGCGGCCGCCCAGACGACCCTCGGCAGACGCCCGCCCAGGGCCTGCCGACGCTGGCAGGCGCCGTCCACTTCAGCGCGCCTCCCCTCGCCCGCCGCTGCTTTGCAAGGCGACAGCGACTGTGCCTGTCCGTACGCGCTGCCCGGGTGTCAACCCGGGCAGCGGATCGATTCGAGCGTGCTGCGCTACTTGGCGTAGACGCGGTTGGCGACGGTCGCGTCGCTGAGCGTGTCGAAGGCGATGAGCTTGCCCTCGGCGTTGTAGGTCAGGACGTCCGCGCCCTCGGTCGTCTCCCCGTCGAGGTGCACGGTGACCAGGGCAATGACCTTGTCACCATCGGCGACGAAGTCATGCGGCTCGGTGCGGAAGTCCTGGCTCAAGAACTTCCCCCAGAGCTCCCCGACCGCCTGCTTGCCGGTATAGGTCCCGGTCAGTGCGTTGTCGCCGCGCACCGTCCACACGACCGAGTCGGCGATGTTCGCCATCGCACCCTCGGCATCACCACTGCTGAACGCCGCATATGCGGCCTGCGCGGTCTGCTTGTTCTCCTGGGCACCCATCGGGAGACCCCTTTCGTTGGAGGAACGTCGGACCGTACCTGGGCACCGACGCGCCGCGTGTTAAGCAACTTGATACCAGAGCAACGACCGCCGCCGGCCGGACGCTCGCCCAGCCGGAGAAGCTGGGGCAGCGCCGCAAGGACCCGCGCAGCGCGTCACATACCCTGTGTCCATGGCCAAGTGGACTGCACAGGACATCCCCGATCAGAGTGGCCGCATCGCCGTCGTCACCGGCGCGAACAGCGGCATCGGCCTCATCGCCGCGCGCGAGCTCGCCCGCGCCGGTGCGACCGTCGTGCTCGGCTGCCGCAACCCCGAACGCGGTGAGCAGGCCGCCCAGACGATCCGCAGCGCCGTAGCGGGTGCCCGCGTCGAGGTCGCGCAGCTCGACCTCGCCGATCTCGCCTCGATCGCCGCGTGCGCGCAGGCGCTGCACGAGTCGCACGCACATCTCGACCTGCTCGTGAACAACGCGGGCGTCATGGCGACCCCGCATCGCACCACGGCCGACGGGTTCGAGCTCCAGTTCGGGACCAACCACCTCGGCCACTTCGCGTTCGCGGGCCGGCTGCTCGACCTGCTGCTCGCCGCGCCGGCGCCGCGCGTGGTCAGCGTCAGCAGCGGCGCGCACCGCTTCGGGAAGATGAACTTCGAGGACCTTCAGAGCGAGCGGCGCTACTCCAAGTGGCGCGTCTACGGGCAGTCCAAGCTCGCCAACCTGCTGTTCGCCTTCGAGCTCCAGCGCCGCGCCGCGGCCGCCCAGAGTGCGCTCCTGAGCGTCGCCGCCCACCCCGGCTACGCCGCCACGAACCTGCAGACGACGGGTCCCAAGATGGCCGGCAACGGGCTCGAGGAGCGGATCAGCGTGCTGGCGAACAGGATCTTCGCCCAGAGCGACGAGCAGGGCGCCCTTCCGACGCTCTATGCCGCGACCGTGGCGGACGTCCCGCCCGGCGCGTACGTCGGCCCCGACGGGCCGCTCGAGCAGCGCGGCCACCCCAAGCTCGTCGGGACCACTGCTGCGGCGCGCGACGAGCACGACGCTGCCGAGCTGTGGGCCATCTCCGAGGAGCTGACGGGCGTCAGCTACGACTTCCGCCGCCAGCCCTCGCGCGCCTGAGGACTCAGGCGCGCTCGGCGGCGAGCTCGATGAACCAGTCGAGCGCGGCGGGGTTGGCGAGCGAGTCGCGGCTCACGACGTTCGCCGGGTCCTGGCCCATCAGGATCCGCTTGACCGGCACTTCGAGCACCTTGCCCGAGAGGGTGCGCGGGACCTCGCTGACGGCGAACACGTCGTTGGGGACGTGGCGCGGCGAGCACGCCTCGCGGATCTCGCGCGCCAGCGCGCGCCGGAGGTCGTCATCCAGCGTGGCGCCGTCGGCCAGCACGACGAACAGCGGCATCCACGCGTCCTTCGAGGCGTCCCGGTCAGGCACGTCGACGACGAGCGCGTCGGTGATGCGCTCGTCGCCCAGCACCGCGCGGTAGATCTCGCTGGTGCCCATGCGGATCCCGCCGCGGTTGATCGTCGAGTCCGAGCGCCCGTAGATGATCGCGCTGCCGCGCTCGGTGATCTCGATCCAGTCGCCGTGGCGCCAGACCCCAGGGAACATGTCGAAGTAGCTCTCGCGATAGCGCTCGCCTTCGGGGTCGTTCCAGAAGTAGAGCGGCATCGACGGCATCGGGGCGGTGATGACGAGCTCGCCGACCTCCCCCACGACGCTGCGGCCGTCCTCGTCGAAGGCCTCCACGGCGCAGCCGAGTGCGCGGCTCTGCAACTCGCCCTCGTAGACCGGCTCCAGCGGGCAGCCGCCGACGAACGCGGTGCACACGTCCGTGCCGCCGCTCGTGGAGAACAGCCAGGTGTCCTCCCCCACGTGCTCGTAGACCCAGTGGAAGCCCTCGGGTGAGAGCGGCGACCCCGTCGAGCCGACCGAGCGCAGCGCTGACAGGTCACGACCGGCGCCGGGCTCGACGTCCGCCTTCATGCACGCCGCCAGATAGCTGGCGCTCGTCCCGAAGCAGGTGACGCCGGTCTCGGCCGCCAGATCCCACAGGCGGTCCATGGTCGGATGCCCCGGATTTCCGTCATAGAGCACGATCGCGGCGTCCGTGAGCAGCACGCCGGCCAGGAAGTTCCACATCATCCAGCCGGTCGTCGTGAACCAGAACACGCGGTCGCCCGCGCGCGCGTCCAGGTGCAGCCACATCTTCTTGAGCTGCTCGAGCAGGATCCCGCCCTGACCCTGCACGATCGCTTTGGGAAGCCCGGTCGTCCCCGACGAGTACAGCACCCACAGCGGGTGGTCGAACGGGACGCGGTCGAACGTCAGCTCGCGTCCGGCGCCGCGTTCCAGCAGCTCGCCCCAGCTCATCGCGCGCGGCAGCGCGGCGATGTCGGGCTCGGGATCGAGGTACCCGAGCACGACGACGTGCTCGACCCCGGGCATGTCCGCGACCAGCCCGGCGACGACGTCGCGCTTGTCGAAGTCCTTGCCGCCGTAGCGGTAGCCGTCGACGGCGAGCAACACCTTCGGCTCGATCTGCGCGAAGCGGTCCACCACGCTGCGCTCACCGAAATCCGGCGAACAGCTCGACCACACCGCGCCCAGGCTCGCGGTCGCCAGGAAGCCGGCGAGCGTCTCGACGATGTTCGGCATGTACGCCGCAACGCGGTCGCCGCGCCCGACGCCCAGCGCCTGCAGGCCGCCCGCGATCTGCGCCGTCAACGCACGCAGCTCACCCCAGGTCACCTCGCGCGTGGCGCGCAGCTCCCCTGCCTCGACGACCGCGACGCCATCCTCGTCGACCCCGCGGAAGACGTGCTCGGCGTAGTTCAGCGCGACACCGGGAAACCAGGTCGCGCCCGGCATCGACGCATCCGCGAGCGCGACCACGGGGTCCCCGTCGGCCTGCAGGTCGAAGTGCTCCCAGATGCTCAGCCAGAACGCATCGAGATCATCGACCGACCACCGCCACAGCGCGGCGTAGTCGTCGACGGAGAACTGCAGGCCACGCGTCCCGGCGAGGCCGTCGATGTAGCGCGCGAGGTTCGTGCTCGCGCGGAACTCCTCGGACGGCTTCCACAGGACGGGCGGGACGGGCATGGAGCGAAGCCTGCCACAGGATCCGGCTCACCGCCCCCGGCCCCGGGTTACGCTGTGGCTGATGCTGTCGGCCGCCCTGCTGCGCCCGGCGCAGTGCGCCCTGGGTGTCGCGCTCGCGCTGGCCCTCCTTCCCGCCGCTGCCCGTGCCGCGGACGCGCCGCTGGCGCCCGGCAGCCCCTGGCCGAAGTTCCGCGGTGACCTTGCCCAGACCGGCCGGGCCACCTTCACGCCGCGTCTGGCGGGCTCGCCCTGGACCTTCCATACCGGCAAGGGCATCTTCAGCTCACCGGTCATCGGCGCGGACGGGACGGTGTACGTGGGCTCGGCGGACGACGTCTTCTACGCGCTCACCGCGCGCGGGAAGGTCCGGTGGACACGGCGGACCGGCGAGATCATCGACTCCGCCGCGCTGCTCGACGATCGCGGCCGCGTGTACGTCCCGTCGGCCGACGGCCACCTCTACGCGCTCGACGCCGCGACCGGCCGGAGCGTCTGGACGTTCGCCGCCGATCCGCCGTCGACGACCGGGGCATTCATCAACTGGTTCGAGGGCAACGTCGCGATGGACGGCGCCGGCACGCTGTACGCGCCGAACGACAACCGCCTGACCTACGCGATCGACCGCGACAGCGGTGTCAGGAAGTGGGCGTTCCCCACCTCCGACCAGACCTGGTCCTCCCCCGCCTTCGACGCCGCCGACGGGCGCATGGCGTTCGGCAGCAACTTCTTCCTGCTCGGCATCCCGTCGACGTTCTCGGTGGATGCGGCGACCGGTGCGCAGTCGTGGTCGGCGGCCACCGACGGCGCCACCGTCGCGAGCCCGCTGGTGACCGCCGGCGGGCTGACCGTCGTCGGCTCGTTCGACGGCTACCTGCGCGCGTACGACAGCGCGAGCGGTGCCCTGCGCTGGAGCTTCCCGACCCGCGACCACCTCTACGCGAGCCCCGCCGAACTCCCCGACGGCACGATCGTCCAGGCCTCCGCCGACGGCAGCATCTACGCCCTCGATCCCCGGACCGGCACGCGTCGCTGGCAGTACGACACGCTCGCGCCGATCCGCTCGTCGCCCGCGGTCGACGAGCTCGGGCGCGTCTACGTCGGGACCGGGGACCGTCGCCTGCTCGTGTTGAACCCGAACGGGAAGCTGCGCTGGTCGATGCGCCTGGCGGCTCCGCCGCGCGGGACGCTCAACAGCTCACCCGCGCTCGGACGCGACGCGATCGTGATCGCCGACTCCAACGGCGACGTGCACTCCGTGCCCTTCGACTGGTGCCTGCGCGGCGCCGGGCTGCGCGACGCACGCTGCGTGCGCAGCGAGGGTCTGCCGCCCGCGGGCGCACGCCTGCACCGCGTCACGCCGTTCGGTCTGGTCGACCGCGCGGCCCCGACGGCGCTGGGCGCGAACCAGCCGCTCGCCCTGCAGCTCGACGTGCGCCGCGGCGGACGGACGATCACGGCGCGGCTCGACCCCGCAGGCGTGCACGTGCGCGCGACCCCGGCGGCGGCGCTGCGGGTGCGCGTCTCGGGCGACGGGCGCCAGCTGATCATCGTCCCGAGCGACGCGCTGCGCACGGGCGCGGACGGGCGCGTCACGCTCAAGGTGAGCGCGCGCTACCTGACCGGCGGGATCCGGCACGGCCTCGCGATCACCGGCGGGCGCCCCGCAGGCACCATCGGTACGAGTCTGCGTCTGCGCGTGCAGCGCGGCACCGCGAGCGCCGCGGCGGTCGCCCGCACCCCGGCCCGCGCCGGTGCGGCGGGCTCGGTCTGGCACATGAGCCGGCTGGCCCTGTCGCTGCCGACGCTGCTGCCGAGCTACAACCAGATCGGCTTCGACCGCCTGAACTTCCTCATGGGCCTGGTCGCGCCGCTCGGCCACGGCGCGTCGCTGGGCTGGATGGTCGGCGCGCGCGCCGCCAGCTCGGGGCACGTGACCGCGGACCCGGCCGCGAAGTGGCTCGTCCCGTTCGTCGTGCGCCAGCGCGCCGGGCTGCTGTCGTTCACGAACGCCGGCGGCGCGCGCTTCGAGCTCAACGGCTTCGAGAACGCGAACGGCTTCTGGCGCATGGCGGCGCGCGTGGACCGCGGCGGGCGCATCGCCGGGCCGCTGGACGTCGCACTCGACGTGGACTGCGCCAAGGTCGGCTTCTACGGCCAGGCGCTCGAGGGCCTTGGAGCCTGCACCACCACGCGGCCGATGGCCGTGTTCGGCGCCGCGCTGCTCGAGAGTGCCGGGACGCAGCATGCGCCCGGTGGTGTCGGACGCGTGACGTTCACGCGCAGCGGCGGCACGCTCGTGGCGAGCCTGGCAGGCTCGCGCCTGCGCGCCGCCGATCACGTGCTCTCCGTCCTGGCGGTCGACCGTCGCACGAACCGGCCGCTGCCCCTGGACTACAGCTACGGCACCACGACGACGCTGTCCCGCGGCGGGGCGCCGGTGACCGTGCGCGTCCCGCTCGGGCGCTACGCCGGCACCCCGGTGCGCGTCCACCTCATGGTCGACGCGACCGCAGCCGCGTCGGCGAACCTGGGCTGAGCCCTACGCCGGCGCCGGCTCGAGGCCCTCGGCGACGAGCTCCGCCTCGACCGCGTCGTCGATGTCGTGCTCGGCGCGCCCGCGCCGCAGGCGCAGGCCCACGAGCGGATAGATCAGCGTCGAGAGGATCGCGGCGCCCACGAGGGCGGCCGAGGTCGATGAGCGCATCTTCCCGTCCTCGACCGCCAGCGTGGTGATCGCCACGACGAGCGGCAGCTCGGTCGCTGAGAAGAACGCCAGCGCCGCACGGTCGCGGCCTTCGAGCACGTTGCGGTAGAGCACGAGCGCCGGGACGCCCCGCACGATGAGGAACATCGCCAGGAACAGCGGGAGCTTCAGCATGCCCGACGTACTGGAGGTGAGGGCGTCCAGGTTGAAGTTCATGCCGCTCACGACGAAGAAGAACGGGATGAAGAAGCCGTAGCCGACGGCCGTCAGCTTGGACTCGAAGCGCTCCACCTCGTGGCCCTGCAGCGCCAGGCGGGTGATGATGCCGGCGACGAAGCCGCCCAGCAGGAGATCCAGGCCCAGCTGGCTGGCGAGCGCGACGAGGCCGAAGACGAGCACCATCGCCAGGCGGATCGCGAGCTGTCCGCTGGACTCGAGCGTCCGCTCGAGCAGCGGGAACCCGAGGCCGCCCGCCCGCACCGCCACCAGCGCGCCGACGACGGCGATCACGATGAACAGCAGCAGGATCGCGGCGCTGGAGAGCTTGTTGCCGGTCGACAGGACGATCGTGATGAGGAGGATCGGGCCGAACTCCCCCATCGCGCCCGCCGCGAGGAGGTTCGTCCCGAAGCGCGTGCGCAGCTCGCCCCCATCGCGCAGGATCGGGATCAGCGTCCCGATCGCCGTCGTCGCCATCGCCGACCCCGTGTAGAGGTAGGAGAGGACGATCCCGGCGGCCGCGAGCAGCCCGCCGATCCCGTAGGCGAGCACGAGTGAGAGCAGCCAGCCGTAGGCGGCCAGTCGCAGCGGGCGGCCCCTGATGCGGGCGAAGTCGATCTCGTACCCGGCGAAGAAGAACAGCATGCCGAGGCCGAGGTTTGCGAAGAACTGGATGAAGTCGTCGACGCCGGCCAGGTCAGCCACCTGCGGGCCGACGAGGATTCCGAGCAAGAGTTCGACCACCACCACCGGGATCGCCACGCGCGGCGCGATCAGCGCGACGATCAGAGCGGCCAGCGCGCCCGTCGCCACGATGATGAGGAACGAGTCGCTGTCGATGTGGATCATCGAGCGGCGATCGTACCGGGTTCCGGTGCGGGCGCCGGGGCTGCGAGGATCACCCCATGACGGCCCTCGCACATGCGATCCACGAGACCACGGTCGACGGCCACGACGCGCTCCTGCTCGTCTCCCCCGCCGCCCAGCTGGAGGCGACGATCGTCCCGGGCGCAGGGATGATCTGCGCCTCGCTGACCCACGACGGCCGCGAGCTGCTGCACGTCGGCGAGGGCCTGAGCGCCTACGTCGAGCGCGCCGCGACCTTCGGCGTCCCGCTGCTGCATCCATGGGCCAACCGGCTCGAGCGCCTGAGCTACGAGGCGGCGGGCGCCCACGTCCTGCTCGACCCCGCGCGGACCCCCGTCAAGGTCGACGGGAACGGTCTGAGCATCCACGGTCTGCTGCACGCGAGCACCGGCTGGGCCGTCCAGCGCACCCATGCGGACGCCGGTGCCGCGAGCGTCGCGGCGCGCCTGGACTTCGGCGCGGACCCGCGGCTGCTGGCCGGGTTCCCATTCCCGCACACCCTCGAGCTCATCATCACGTTGCAGCGCGACGCGATCTCCTGGGAGCTCACGCTGGTCGCGGGGCCCAACCGCGCGGTGCCCGTGTCGTTCGGCTGGCATCCCTACCTGCGCCTGCCGGGGATCCCGCGCGAGGAGTGGCAGCTCGAGCTTCCGGTCGTGCGCCGCGCGATGCTCGACGCGCGCGGCATCCCGACCGGGCAGACCTCCCCCGCCGGGTTTCGCTCCGGGCCGCTCGGCGACCGGGCATTCGACGACCTGTTCCCGCTCCTGGACGATCCGGCCGAGTTCGTCCTGGCGGGCGGCGGCGGCGCGCTGCGCCTGCGCCTCGACGAGGGCTGGGCGTGCGCGCAGGTCTACACCCCGCCGGGCGCGGACTTCATCTGCTTCGAGCCGATGACGGCACCGACCGATGCGCTGCGCCGCGGAGGCTCGAGCCTGCACCTGGTCAGCCCAGGCGAGCGCCACACCGCGCGCTGGTCGCTGCTGGTCGAGGGCCGGCCCGGTGCCTAGCAGCGCGGCTCTCTGAGGGGGCTTCTCAGTACCCGACGGGGTGGCGGACCGTGTAGCCGCCGCTGGGGCGCAGCGTCCCGTCCCAGCGCGACCCGTCGTCCATGCCCGAGGTGTCGTAGCGCAGCACGCCGTGCGGGGTGCGGATCGTCATGTACGCGTGGCCGGGGTTCGCGTAGACCGTGATGTAGCGGCCGGGGCCGGGAGCTCCCCACCCCATGAACTGGCTGGAGTCCAGCGAGACGTGCAGGAGGCCGGCGCCGTGCAGCACGTAGGAGACCGAGCCCGAGCAGTCGTAGCCGCTGTCGTTGAAGGAGCCGTGCCCGCCGCCGTAGCGATAGGGCATGTGCGCGATGCGGTCGCCGGCCGCGATCGCCCGCGCGATCGTGACCGGGAACCCGCTCGCGCCGCTGCCACCACCGTGCAGCCGGACGCGCTTGAGCACGGGGTGCGTCCCGCCGATGCCGAGCGCCGTCCACGTGGCCGGGCCGACGACGCCGTCGGCGGTGAGCCCGTGGGCGCGCTGGAAGCTGCGCACGGCGTGCGCGGTCCCGGGGCCGAAGACGCCGTCCGCGGCGATCCCGAGCCGGCGCTGGAGGATCGAGACCGAGCGCCTGCGGCCGACGTGCGAAGCGCCGAGCCGTCCGGCGTGCGAGCGCGCTGCGGCGCGGCGCAGCATGCTCCAGGTCGCCGGGCCGACGATGCCGTCGGCCTTGAGCCCGTGGCGGCGCTGGAAGCGCAGGACGACGCGTTTGGTCCCGCGCCCGTAGATGCCGTCGGGCGTGAGCCCGAGCGCTCGCTGCAGGCGCTTGACGGCGCGCGAATGGGCGCCGGGCTTCACGACGGTGACCGCCTGCGCGGCGGGCACGGCGAACAGCATCGCGGCACACAGCGCGAACGGCGCGAGCAGGCGCGGCATGCCGCGACGCAGAGTGGAAAGTCGATGCATGGGTCTCGTGGTGCCTACGAGGTGAGCTGACGGGCTCGCGGGCCGCACTCGACGTCCGCTACGCCGCGTCCTGCGGCGATTCGCCCCAGCGGCCCGTCCGGGCCGCACTGGTTCCCCCGATCGCCACGCCCGGAGGCACGGCGATTCGGCACGTCGGCGACGCTAGCAGGACAAAAGGTGCTGCTTTGCAGGATGAGTTGCAGCGGGCAGGAATGCAGCCCGTCGTGCAGACGCCTACTGGATCAGCAGCGGCGTGCCCACCGGCGTGAGGTGCCAGAGGCGCTGGATGTCGGGGTTTCGGATGCGGATGCAGCCGTGCGAGGGCCGGCCCGGGATCAGACCCGGCTCGTCGGTCCCGTGCATCCCGACGACCCCGCCGTTGGGCCAGTCCGTCAGGTGCGGAGCGTAGGCCGACGTCCCCAGCGCGTACGTCCCGTAGAGCGGGATGTTCCTGAAGCGAAACTTCTCGCGGACCCAGAAGCGTCCCTTCGGCGTGGGCGTCGAAGGCTTGCCGATGCCGACGCGCGCCCGGAAGATCCGCCGGCCGTTCTTGAACAGCGTCACCTGCAGCGTGCGCTCGTTGACGACGAGACGCGTGTGAATGACGTTGTAGGGGCCGAGCGCATCGCGCGGCACCCACCCCGTGCGGCCGTTCGGGCGCTTGGGGATCCGGATCCGCACCCACTGGCGCCCCGCCGGATCGGTGTACTGGCGCAACAGCAGGTACACCTCGGGGAAGCCGTCCTCGGTGAAGAAGCGCAGGCGCCCGACCGGCGCGGACGACCCCGACGCGCGGCGGTGGATGTCGGCCAGGCGCGCCGGCGTGGCCCAGCGCGTCGTGTCGCGCTCATCGGAGAGCCGTACGCCGGCCGGCGTGGTGGCAGTGGCGGTGGCTGCCGCGACCGTCGCGAGGATCGCCGCGACGAGCGCGACCGCACCCCACCATCCGGATCTCAGCATGCCGTCCACGAAGCATCTACAGGGTAGCCCCGGAGCGGCTGGAGGGCGCCGCGAAGCGGGCCGCGGACATCGTGCCGCGACCCGCTCCTGCGCCCCTGTCTAGCCGCAGCGCGTGAACGTCATCTGCATGCTCACGGGCTTCAGCCCGCTGCTGCGCGTGAAGCGCACCCGCGCCCGCAGGTGGTGCGTCCCGGCCGCCATCTGCGCCACCGGGTGGCGCAGCGTGTAGCGCCCGTCGGCGCGCCGGTGCAGGTAGCGCACCGCCTTGCCGTCCACGTAGAACATCACGCGCTTGACCTGGCGGCCGTGGACCACGGCGACGGCCGTCGTCGCCGTGCAGCCCGTCGTGCCGCGCAGCTCCGCACCGCGCACGCTGACCCGCGGCGTGATGACGGGGGTCGTCGCGGCCACCCCGCGCGGCCGCGAGGTGGCGGTCGGCGGCGGATCCACCGCCAGCTGCGTGTTGGTGAACGTGCACGTCAGGTGCTCGCCGGGCTGCGCGCTGACATGCGCCGTGCGCGCGAGGAGATCGGTCGCCGAGGCGCCGCTGGCATCCGCACTGTCGGTGCACGCGATGCCCGTCAGCTCGAAGCCGTCGTGCATGGCCTCCGTGATGTCGTACGCGCCCGCCGGGACCAGGACGGTCTGCGACCCGCCGCTTGCGAGCGCGAAGGTCCCCAGGCCGCCGGTGAACGAGAACGCCGGGCGGTCGATCGCGTCGCTCGCCGGGTCGGTCACCTTGGCGATCGTCAGCTGCGCCTTGGCGGTGTTCGTGATCGTGCACGTCACCGCCGACCCGTCGGCGACCGTGAGGCCCCACTCGTGTGCGTCCGGTGCGCCGGTCGTCGGGACGGTCGCACCTGAGCCGTCGGTGCAGGCGACGGTCCCGACGTACTCGGGCACCGCACCCCCGTGCTCGCCCACGGTGTGGGCGCCGGGCTGCACCTGCGTCGCGCTCGTGCCGTCGCCGTCGCCGGCGTCGGCCAGGGCGACGACCCCGTCGACCGTCAGGTCGAACCGCGCTGCGGCCGATCCGCCGATCACGTGCTTGACGACGCGCAGGGTCGCCTGCTGGCGGTGCGTGTTCGTGAACGCGCAGGTCGTCGTGTAGGCGACGTTGTTCCACCAGCGCAGCTCCACGGCGGCGCTGTGCGTCCCGCCCGCGGCGTTGTAGATCGGCGTCCAGATCGAGCCGTCCTTGCCGGTCCCGTTCCAGGCCGGCGAGATCGTGCACGCGACCGTGGTGTCGTACCGCGGGTCGTCGGTCTGGGTGACGACGAACGGCTTCCACGACCCGGCACCGGTCTCCCCGCCGGAAGCCTGGTTGCTGAAGGTCTTCTGCTGCCCGCCCGCAAGGCTGAACGACCCGCCGGGCAGCGGCTGCCCGGCGCCCGTCGCCGTGTAGGCGAACGTGTCGGCCGGGTCACCGCCCGAGGCCGTGTTGGTGACGACCAGCGTTCCGTGCCAGGCCAGGGCGCTCGGTGCCGCGACGAGGACTGCGACCAGCGCCAGCGCGGCGGCCCACGCCAGGCGGATTGTGCGGGCGCGCGGCCCGCGGACTGTGGAGGACATCGCCTCTCCCCTCTCCACCCGGGCCGCCTCTCAACGCCGGCTCCGATGGGATTGTGTGACAGGTTTCTCGGGGCGCCGACACGTCCCTCAGTGACGCTTTGCGTGCTGCTTGGTGGTACGTGAGCAGGTGCTGTGGCGCCGGACGGCGCGCGCGCCCCATCCGGCCATGACGCCGCGGCAGCTGCGGCGCGCGCTGCGGCGCCGCTGCGTCGTGCGCTTGACGGTGGACCTGGAGCCCGTCCGGATGCTGGTGCGGGTCGGCGCTGTGGTGGCGGGCCCGACGGTCACGTCGCCGTTCGGCGTGCTGCCGGGGTCAGTGCTCGCGTCGGTCGAGCGGTTGCCGAAGTCGGTGGTGTAGGTCGCCCCGCCGTTGCTCGAGGTCGGGACGCCGGTCGCGATGCCGAGGCCCACCTCGCGGTAGTCCGCGCTGAGGATGTTCGCCTTGTGCCCGGCGGAGTTCATCCACGCCTTCATGATCTCGCGCGGCGTGGCGAGGTAGGACTCACCCCAGGCGATGTTCTCCCCGACCACCCACGACCCGGGCTGCCCGAGGTAGCCGGCGTCGGTGAGGCGGTCGGTGAGCTGCTTGCCGTCAGGTGTGACGTGGGCGAAGAAGCCCTGCTTCACCATCAGCTGGCTGTACGCCGTCGAGGCCTGGTCCAGTTGCGCCTGTTCGCTGAGCGGGGCGAGCCCAGCGGCGCCGCGTTGGACGTTCAGGAGGCAGAGGGTCGCCTGCGCCACCTGCGCGACGTTCGCGTCGGTCGGCTGCAGGTCGGCACCGGCACAGTCGTCCGCCAGCGCGCTCGAGGGCGCTGCCATGGCGGCGAGCGCGAGACTCGAGACGAGCAGCAGGGCACAGCGACGCATGCTGACCCCATCGGCCTCACGCGCGCTCGATGTACCGGTATGCAGGGTTCGTGGACGTTTTGCCGGTTTTCGCGCCCATGGTGCCTGGACGCCTGACCTAGACGGATTGTCCGCGGCTTGCGGAAGAGTGCTTCTCAGCCCGCAAACGTCGGCCGCACGAGACGCGGCCTGCAGCGGCTGAACTGCAGGGTGAGCGTCGTGGGCTGCGTCTGCGCCTGCGGGACGAACGTGATCAAGGCGCCGACCCTGTAGGTGCCGTACCTCAAGGATCTCGTCGCGAGTCGCAGCCGGTAGGACGCCCCGGCGTTCGGCGTCGCGAGCGTCCTCGCTCTCCTGCCGTTGACGAAGAAGACGACGCGCCGGATCTGGCGGCCGCTGACCGAGGCGACCGCGTACCGCGACGCGGCGCAGCCGACCGTGCCGGTGAGCCGGCCCAGACCCGAGACGACAGCCGACGGGCTGACCGCGCCCGCGGGCTGGCCCAGGGCGGTCGTGAAGGATCCGGACGCCGTGAGCACCCTGCCGGCGGCGTCGCCGCCCGTGACCTCACCGGTGGCCCGCACGGACGTCTGTCCGGCCGCGGTTTGCACCTGGCACTGGAAGGCCCAGCTCTCACCGGGGTCGAGCGTCGCCGGCGAGACGTCGTCGCCGGTGCTCACGAGCACCGGGGGCGCCTGGCATTGCGCGACGGTGACGAGCAGTGTGTCGGCGCCGAACGCGGTGGTGCCGGTGTTCGTCACCCTCAGGGCGTAGGTGAGCAGTTCGCCCGCCACCGCGTCCACCGGACCCGACGTCGTGATGGCGAGGCCGGGGGCGCCGGGGGCCTGGGCGACCGCAGGCGACGCCGATCCCAGCACACCGGCGGCGAGCGCCGCGCACACGATCAGGCGAGCCATGCCTCAGCTCTTCTGGACCCGGAACGCCCCGCGCATGAACGGGTGGATCCGGCAGAAGTACGTGTAGGTGCCGGGCTGCAGGTCCGCCGGCGTGCGGTACGTGTCGGTGTTGGCGGCGGCGGTGAACCCGGCGGGGCCGAAGCCCAGCTCCCCGGAATCGAACCCCGCGCCGTCGGCCAGCGGGAACTTGATCCCTGGCGTCTCCCGGCATG
>JADGPM010000240.1 GCA_017882425.1 Solirubrobacteraceae bacterium | reverse complement strand
TGGCGGCCCTCACGCTTGCGAGCTGCGGAGGCAGCAGCTCGAGCTCGACCACCGCGGCCCGGAGTGCCGCGGCCACGCCCGCATCGAGCGGGGCGCTCGTGCGCACCGCGCGGACGCCGCTCGGCACCGTCCTCGTCGACGGCAGCGGGCGCACGCTGTACGCCTTCGCGAAGGACACGGGACCGACGAGCACCTGTGTCACCGGCTGCGCGGCCAACTGGCCCCCGTTCACCGCCGCGGCGCTGCCGAAGACGGGCGGCGGCGTGCAGGCGTCGGCGCTCTCCCTGGTGAAGCGCAGCGACGGCGCGCAGCAGGTCGTGATCTCCGGCCACCCGCTCTACTTCTTCAAGGGCGACCAGTCGGCCGGCCAGCTGAACGGTCAGGGCCTGGATGCCTTCGGGGCCAGGTGGTGGGTCGTCTCACGCTCGGGCAGCGATGTGAGGACCAGTGCGCCGGCCACCACGTCCTCGCCCTCCGGCTCGGGCGGCAGCGCGCCGGCGGCGACGCCGGGCTACGGCTACTGAGGGTCGACGTCGACGCTGAGGCTCACGCCGCGGTTGGCCCGGTCGGCGGCGATCGCGTCGACCGCTGCGCCGACGGCGACGACCGCCGCCGCACGGTCCTCGGCCTTCACGACGACCTGCGAGCGCTCCCTGCCGCGCAGGCGGAAGAGCGGCGCCGGGCCGAGCGCCCCCGGCAGACGCGCGTGCAGCGCGCTCGCGGCCGTCTGGGCGGCGCCGGGGCGCTCGGAGGCGCAGACGATGCGGATCAGCGTCGAGAACGGCGGGTAGCGCAGCGCGCGGCGCCGCTCCAGCTCACCGGCGAGGAACGTCGCCGCGTCGTGACGCCCGGCGAGCGCGATCGACGGCGCGTCGGGCGCGAGCGTCTGGACGAGCACCCGCCCGCCGCGCGGCCCGCGCCCGGCTCGGCCCGCGAGCTGCGCCACGAGCGCGAACGTGCGCTCCTCGGCGCGGAAGTCGGGGAAGCGCAGCGTCTGGTCGGCGTCGACGACGACGCCCAGCTCGACATCCGGGAAGTCGTGGCCCTTGGCGACCATCTGCGTGCCGAGCAGGATCCCGCGGTCGGCGCGCTCGAAGGCGGCGAGCACGGCGGCGGCCGAGCCGGCGTCGCCGTCGAGCCGGAACACCGGCCCGGGCAGCTCGGTCTCGAGCCGCTCGGTCCCCGTCCCGTGCCGCGCGATCGAGACCGATCCGCATTCCACGCAGCGCGACGGCACGCGCTCGCGGTGCCCGCAGTGGTGGCAGGCCAGCGTCGCGCTCGCACGATGCAGGACGAGCGTCACGTCGCACGACGGGCACTCCCAGGCGTGGCCGCACGTCTGGCAGCTCAGGTAGTTCGACCAGCCGCGGCGGTTGAGCAGCACGACCGACTTGCGCGAGTCAACGAGCGCCTCGTGCGTGCGCGGGTGGATCGAGCCCCGGATGCCGCGCAGGTCGATCGTCTCGACCGGCGGGAGGCGCGCCCCGTCGACGCGCTCCGGGAGGCTGATCCGCCGCAGCGCATGCCAGCTCTCGGCGCGCGGGGTCGCGCTCCCGGCCACGAGCACCGCGCCGTGGTCGAGCGCGCGGCGGTCGGCGACGTGGCGCGCGTCGTAGCGCGGGTCGCCCTCGTGCTTGTAGGAGGCGTCGTGCTCCTCGTCGACGACGATCAGCCCGATGCCGGCCAGCGGCGCGAAGACCGCCGAGCGCGGCCCGACACAGATCCGCGCCTCCCCGCGGCGCAGACGCAGCCATTCGTCATAGCGCTCACCCGGCGTCAGCTGGGAATGCAGGACCGCGACGGTGTCCCCGAAGCGCGCCTGGAAGCGGGCGACGATCTGCGGGGTCAGGGCGATCTCGGGCACCAGCACGAGGACCGTGCGGCCGGCGTCGAGCGTCCGCGCCGCAGCGTGCAGATAGACCTCCGTCTTGCCCGACCCGGTGACGCCGTGCAGCAGCAGGCGCTCGCCGGGCGCAGCTGCCTCGATGTCCGCGAGCACCGCGCGCTGGGCGCCCGTCAGCGGCAGCGGCTCCACGCTGGCGCGCGCCCCGACCGCCGTGTGGACGGGCGCGCGGCGCACGACGTGCGGCTCGATCGCGACGAGGCCGCGGGCCTCGAGGCGGCGCAGGGCGGGGAGATCGTGCCCGGTGGCGCGCGGCAGTGAGGCCAGGAGCGCCCGCTGCGCGTCGCTGAGGCGCTCCCTGCTCTCGGGCTCGCGCAGCGCGCGCGCTTGCAGCGCGGTGCGCGCGCGGACGCCCTTCGGCGGCAGCATCAGCGAGAAGGCGCGAGCCGGCGTCGAGCAGTACTCCGCGGCGATCCACGGCGCGAGCGTGACGAGGTCCTCGGGGAGCGCCTGCTCGAGCACGCGGCGCGGCGCGACGAGGTCGTGCTCGGACGCTTCGGCGATCGCGGTGACGACGCCGAGGATCTCCTGGCGGCCGAACGGGACGACGAGCACCGAGCCGACGCCGACGCCCTCGGGGCGCTGGTAGTCGAACGGCCCGCGCAGGGCGCGAGCCGTCGTGATCGGCTCGACCCGCGCGACACCCGGCACCGACCCGACGATAGCCCGGCGGGCGGCGGCGGTAGATTGCCCGCCATGGCGCTCGAACTGCACTCCGGCGAAGAGGTCATCTACGACGGCCACCCGAGTTGGCGGTCGATCAAGGCCTTCTATGCGACCGGGTTCCTGGTCGCGGCCGCGCTCGGCGTGATCTTCTGGTTCGCCGCGAGCAACGCGCTCGGCGTCACCGTGTTCGTCGTCGTCCTGGCGATCGCGATCCTCGCCGGCCTCGTGAAGCGGATCTTCACCGTGTTCACGATCACCACCGACCGGCTGATCATCCGGCGCGGGATCCTCTCCAAGCGCGTCCAGCAGACGCGTATCGACCGCGTCCAGAACGTCAACACGCGCCAGAGCGCCATCGATCGCCTGTTCCGCGTCGGCGCGGTCGACTTCGACACGGCGGGCACCGATGACTCGGAGTTCACCTTCGACGGGGTCAACGACCCCTCCAGCGTCGCGACCGCCGTGGAC
Source organism: Solirubrobacteraceae bacterium (assembly GCA_017882425.1). Lineage (GTDB taxonomy): Bacteria > Actinomycetota > Thermoleophilia > Solirubrobacterales > Solirubrobacteraceae > F1-60-MAGs163. Next base: position 11 of record JADGPM010000240.1, on the reverse strand, counting down.
CACGCCCAGCG
>JADGPM010000001.1 GCA_017882425.1 Solirubrobacteraceae bacterium | reverse complement strand
GCGCGCCGCGCGTGGCGGCCGCCGTGCCTGCGCCGCCTCCCGCTCGCGCTGCTGGAGCTTGCGCGAGCAGATCGGGCAGCTCGTCTCCAGGCGGTTGTGGCGGCAGAACGAGGGCACGGCAGGCCAGTCTAGGGCGGCTCCCTGAGCGGCCCGCTGTCGCGCTAGGAACGCGCGAGGCGCTCGAAGCCGGCGACGAAGATCGTGGTCAGCAGGCGGGTCGCCCCGTCGACGTCCGCGGCGCCCTCGTCGAGCAGCCGCACGCCGACCTCGAAGCCGGCGCCGATCATCGCGGCGGCCATCAGATCGACGTCGTGCGGCGGCAGGACGCCGGCGGCGATGCCGGCGACGAGGTCCTCGCGCAGCTCCTCGGTTCCCGCGCCGACGGAGGGATCGTCGAACATCGCACGGATCGTCCCGGAGTTGCGCCGCAGGAGCTCCAGGCGCAGCGGATCCTCGACGAGGTAGTCGAAGTACGCGCGGAACGCGCCATCGACGAACTGCTCGAGGCCGATCGCCTCACGCCGCGCGGCGCGCACACGGGCGCGGGCCTCCCCGGCCGTCTGCTCGATGATCTCGTGGAGGACGGCCTCCTTGTCCGGGAAGTAGTTGTAGAACGTCCCGCTCGCGAGGTCCGTGCGGCGGATGATGTCCCGGACGGTGGCCGCGCCGAAGCCGATGTCGGCGAACACCTCCGCGCCGGCGACGAGGATCGCCGCGCGGTTGGCGGCCTTCGTCGCCTCGCGCTTGCCGGAGACGGCGGCGTCGGTCACGGTCACACGGCCGCCGTGTCCTGCGCGGCCAGCGGTGCCACGGGCAGGGCGAAGCCCGCCAGGCGCGCACGCTCGGCGCCGCGGCGGCGCTCCTTGGCGAGGTCGTGGAGATAGTCGTCGAAGTCGACCTGGATCGTGTGGCGCTTGGAGGCCACGTAGCGGCGGTGCATGGCCGCCTGGTCGGCCGCCATCTCCGCCAGCAGCTGGTCGCGCGGCGGCAGCGCGTACTCCCCGCGCAGGTGGTCGGCGATCCACTGCCCCTGGGCCTCGGAGAGCGGCATCACGGCCCCGAGCGGCTGCAGCAGGCCGATGAAGAAGAGGTTCGGGACATCGGGGTGCACGACCCGGCGGTACAGCTCGATGTGGTTGTCCGGCGCGGAGACGAAGTCCTCGTCGAAGAACGGGAACGTGATCTTGTAGCCCGTGCAGTACACGACGATGTCGGCCTGTTCGCGGGTGCCGTCCTCGAAGACGACGCCGTCCCCGTCCAGGCGCGCGATGTTCGGCTTGGGCTTCACCGCGCCGTGGGTGATCCGGTCCAGGATGCGGCCGGAGACCGTCGGGTGCGCCTGGCCGAACTCATGGTCGGGCTTGGGCAGGCCGAACTTCTCCGGCGGGCCGATCGTCGTCTTCATGATCTGCTGCATGACCTTCTGGCGGATCTTGAAGGGGATGCGCGGGTCGTTCCTGAACTGGTCGGTGGGCTTGCCGAACAGGTACTTCGGCACGATCCAGGCGCCTCGCCGCGCGGCGAGGAAGACCCTGTCGGTGACGTACGAGGCCTCGACGGCGATGTCCATCGCACTGTTGCCCATGCCGAGCACGACGACGCTCCTGCCGGCCATGAAGTCCGGCGACATGTAGGCGTGCGCGTGCATCTGGACGCCCTCGAAGGTGTCCGACCCGGGGAATGCGGGCTCGGGCCAGCGTGGATTCCAATGGTGGCCATTGGCCACGAGCAGCGCATCGAAGCGGTGGGTGGTGCCGTCGTCGAGCGTCAGCTCCCAGGTCCCGTCGCCCAGGCGCTCGGCGTGCTCCACGCGCGTCTCGAAGCGGATGCGGTCGCGGATCCCGAAATGGTCGACGTAGGCGTCGAAGTAGGCGGCGATCTGGCGATGGTCCGGGTAGTCCGGGTAGTCGCGCGGCATCGGGAAGTCCGAGTACTCCATGCGATCGCGCGAGGTGTTGATGTGCAGGTCGCGGTAGCAGGCCGACATGCCGTTCTTGTTCTCGAACACCCAGTTCCCGCCGACGCGGTCAGAGGCCTCGAAGCAGGTGACGTCGAAGCCCTGCTCGACGAGCGCCTTGAGCGCGGCGATGCCGGAGGAGCCGGCGCCGATGATCGCGGCGGTGGGGAGCTGCTGGGACATGCGCGGTGAGCCTTCCGTCGACGGAGCGAGCGGGGAGCCTACCCAAAAGATGACGCAGGCGTCAAGTTCGCGCGGGCGCTACTCGGGTGCGTGGCCGTTGCGCGACGCGGCGACGCCGTTGGCCGACACCTGCTCGGGCTCGTGCTCGGCGAGCGCGATCGCGGCGCGCGTCGGCGCCCCGGCGGAGAGTGCATCGTCGAGCAGCTGCGTGAGGCCGCGCGTGGCGAGCAGCAGGCGCACCCACCCCGGCGCCACGATGCGGGCCTGGCGGCGCTCGATCCCGCGCGTGATCGCCGCACCCGCGCGGCCGACCGGGATCGGCCGCGTGACGAACTCGGGCTGCGCGCGGCGCAGCTCGGAGAAGACGGGCTGCTCGAAGCTCTCGCGGACCATGTCCGTGTCGATGAAGCCGAAGTACGCGGTGCCGGCGCTCGCGCCGTGCGGCTGGAGCTCTGCGCGCAGCGCGCGGCCGAGCTGCTCGACGGCGGCCTTGCTCATTGCATAGGGCGCCGCGAGCACGCCGTTGACGGCGGCGTAGATCGATGCGACGACGAGCACGTAGCCGCGGCTGGCGACCACGTGCGGGAGCGTCGTCTTGACCGTGTTCCAGACGCCGCCGATGTTGATGTCGAGCACGCGCTGGAAGTCCTGGTCGGAGACCGCCAGCGCCGTCGACGGCGGCGGCGCGACCCCCGCGTTCGCGACGACGACGTCGATCGAGCCGAACCGCTCGAGCGTGCCGTCGACAGCGGCCTCGACGGCGCTGCGATCGGTGACGTCGGCCTCGAACCAGACGGCGCGCGACGGGCCGAACGCGGCCGCGTGGCCCTCGAGCGCCTCGGGCTCCAGACCGACCAGCGCGACCCTTGCGCCCTTGGCGACCACGCGCCGCGCCGTGTCCAGCCCGATGCCGCGCGCGGCGCCCGTGATGAAGACGGTCCTGCCGCCCAGGTCGTGATGCTCGGCCATGTGGCCGACGCTACCAGCCGTCGCGCCGCTATTCGACGGTGACGGCGCCCTGGGCGTGCAGCGGCGGGCCCGCGGGGCCCGCGTCGGCGTCACCGGACGGCGACGGGTGCGGCTCGTGATGATCGAGCGCGGAGAGGTAGCGATCGGCGATGCGGGCGCACTGGCGACCCTCGTTGATAGCCCAGACGATCAGCGACTGCCCGCGACGCGCGTCCCCGGCGGCGAAGACGCCGGACTGCGAGGTCTCGTAGGTCGCGGCGCGGACGTTGCCGCGGGCGTCGAGGTCGCAGCCGAGCTGCTCGACGATGCCGGCCTGCTCGGGATGGACGAAGCCCATCGCCAGGAGCACGAGGTCGGCGCGCAGCTCGCGCTCGGTGCCGCCGACGGGCCCGAACGGGGGCGCGGCCTCGGCCTGGGCGATGTGCTGGCCGGCGACCTTCCCGTCCACACCGGAGAAGTGGGTCGTGACGACCGAGAAGTCCTGCTCGCCGCGGCCGATGTCCTTGGCCTCCTCCATCGCATAGGAGAGGCGGAACTTCAGCGGCCACAGCGGCCACGGGGTGCGGTCGTCGGGGCGGTGCGCGGGCGGCTCGGGCAGCAGCTCGAGCTGCGTCACCGACAGCGCGCCCTCGCGGATCGAGTTGCCCACGCAGTCCGCGCCGGTGTCGCCGCCGCCCACGACGACGACGTGCTTGCCCGCCGCGGTGATCGCGGGCAGCGCGGGTGCGGCGACCGTCGGCTCGGGGCCGAGTTCGCCCGCGACCCAGCGGTTGCGCACGTACAGGTAGTCCATCGCGAAGTGAATGCCGTCGAGCTCGCGGCCGGGCACCGGCAGGTCGCGCGGCACGCGCGAGCCGATCGCCAGCACGACGGCATCGAACTGCTCGCGCAGCTCCCCACCGGTGACGTCGACGCCGACGTTCACTCCGCAGCGCAGCTCGACGCCCTCGGCGACGAGCTGCTGCACACGGCGCTCGACGATCCACTTCTCGATCTTGAAGTCCGGGACGCCGAAGCGCACGAGCCCGCCGGCGGACTCGTCACGCTCGAAGAGCACGACGCGGTGGCCGGCGCGCCGCAGCTGCTGCGCGGCCGCCATCCCCGCCGGGCCCGACCCGACGACCGCGACGCTGCGGCCGCTCTCGTGCGCGGGCGGCTGCGGGACGACCCAGCCGCTGTCCCACGCCGTGTTGATGATCGCCGCCTCGATCTGCTTGATCGTGACGGCGTCGCCCTCGTTGATCTCGAGCACGCACGCGGCCTCGCACGGCGCCGGGCACAGCCGCCCCGTCAGCTCGGGGAAGTTGTTCGTCGCGTGCAGCTGGGTGATCGCGTCGCGCCAGTTGCCGCGGTAGACGAGATCGTTCCAGTCCGGGATCAGGTTGCCGAGCGGGCATCCGTTGTGGCAGAACGGCACGCCGCACTCCATGCAGCGCCCGCCCTGGGCCGCGAGCTCCTCGTCGGAGCGCTGGATCATGAACTCCCGGTAGGGCTCGACCTCGATCCGCTCGAGCGGATCCTTGTACGGGATGCCGACGCGGTGGAGCTTCAGGAAGCCGCCGATCTCGCCCATCAGGCCGCCACCTCCTCGCGCGAGAGCTCGGCGAGCACCCGCTTGTAGTCGGCCGGGAAGACCTTGACGAACTTCGGCGCCAGCGCATCCCACTCGTCGAGCACGCGCCGGCCCACGGTCGAGCCCGTGCGCTCGACGTGCTCGGCGATCAGGTCGCGGACCTCGATCGCGTCGCCCTCGTCGAGCGGCTCGAGCTGGTCGAGCAGCGTCGGGTTGACCTTCCCGCGCAGCTCGTCGCGCTCGTCCAGGACGAACGCCAGGCCGCCGCTCATGCCCGCGGCGAAGTTGCGGCCGGTCGGGCCGAGCACCACGACGCGGCCGCCGGTCATGTACTCGCAGCCGTGGTCGCCGACGCCCTCGACGACGGCGCTGGCCCCCGAGTTGCGCACGGCGAAGCGCTCGCCGGCGGTGCCGCGGAAGAAGGCGCGCCCGCTCGTGGCGCCGTAGAGCACGGTGTTGCCGACGATGACGTTGTCCTCGGCGCGGAACGTCACGCCGTCGGGCGGCATGACGGCGACGACGCCGCCGGACAGGCCCTTGCCGGTGTAGTCGTTGGCGTCGCCGTGCAGCGTGAAGCTCACGCCGGGCGCGAGCCACCCGCCGAAGCTCTGGCCGGCGGAGCCGCGCAGCTCGACCTTGATCGTCTCCTCCGGCAGACCCTCGGCGCCCCGCAGCTCGGCGATCCGGCTGGAGAGCAGGCCGCCGACACAGCGGTTGACGTTGCGCACGGCCGTCTCGATGGAGACGGGCTCGGAACGCGCGATCGCCCCCTCGCAGCGCCCGATGAGCATCCAGTCCAGCGCGTCGTCCAGGACGCCCGGCGGCGGCTGCATGCGGCGCAGCGCGGTGCCCTCGGGCACGTCCGGGCGGTGCAGGACATGCGTGAGGTCCACCCCGCGCGCCTTCCAGTGCTCGATCGCGTCGTCGGCGACGAGCAGGTCGCTGCGGCCGATCAGCTCGTCGAGCGTGCGGATCCCGAGCGAGGCCATGATCTCGCGCAGCTCCTCGGCGACGAAGAAGAAGAAGTTGACGACGTGCTCGGGCTTGCCCTTGAAGCGCCTGCGCAGCTCGGGGTCCTGCGTGGCGATGCCCACCGGGCAGGTGTTCAGGTGGCAGGCGCGCATCATGATGCAGCCGGTCGCGATCAGCGGGGCCGTCGAGAAGCCGTACTCGTCGGCGCCGAGCATCGCGGCGACGGCGACGTCGCGGCCGGTCTTCAGCCGGCCGTCGGTCTGCACGATGATCCGCGAGCGCAGGTCGTTCTTCAGCAGCGTCTGCTGGGTCTCGGCCAGGCCGATCTCCCACGGCACGCCGGCGGAGACGATCGAGCTCAGCGGCGAGGCGCCGGTGCCGCCGTCGTGCCCGGCGATCAGCACGTGGTCGGCGTTCGCCTTCGCGACGCCGGCGGCGACGGTGCCGACGCCGACCTCGGAGACGAGCTTCACCGACACCTGTGCGCGCGGGTTCGCGCAGCGCAGGTCGTAGATCAGCTGCTTGAGGTCCTCGATCGAGTAGATGTCGTGGTGGGGCGGCGGCGAGATCAGCCCGACGCCCGGCGTCGTGTGGCGCACCCAGCCGATGTACTTGTCGACCTTGTGGCCGGGAAGCTGGCCGCCCTCGCCGGGCTTGGCGCCCTGCGCCATCTTGATCTGGAGCTGGTCCGCGTTGACGAGGTAGTGGATCGTGACGCCGAAACGGCCCGAGGCGACCTGCTTGATCGCCGAGCGCCGCAGGTCCCCGTTCGGGTCCTGCGTGAAGCGCCGCGGGTCCTCCCCGCCCTCGCCGGTGTTCGACTTGCCGCCGAGGCGGTTCATCGCGATCGCGAGCGTCTCGTGCGACTCCGTCGAGATCGAGCCGAGCGACATCGCGCCGGTGGCGAAGCGCCGCACGATCTCCTTCGCCGGCTCGACCTCCTCCAGCGGGATCGGCTCGGCGTCGGTGCGGAACTTCAGCAGCCCGCGCAGGGTGGCGCGCGCCGTGGCGTCGTCGTTGACCAGGCGCGCGTACTCGCGGTATTTCTCGCGCGCGTCCGGGTCGCCGGAGGTGCCGGTGCCGTTGCCGTTCGCCGCGCCGGCGCGCACGCTGTGCTGGAGCAGTGCGATCGTCTCCGGGTTCCACATGTGGCGCTCGCCGTCGCGACGCCAGGCGTACATGCCGCCGACCGGGAGCAGCCCCTCCAGGCTGTCCGCCCAGGCGCCGAAGGCGCGCGCGTGGCGGTCGAGCGCCTCCTGGGCCAGAACGTCGATCCCGATGCCGCCGATGCGCGACGCGGTACCGGTGAAGTGGCGGTCGACGAGCTCGCGCTCGAGCCCGACGGCCTCGAAGATCTGGGCGCCGCAGTAGGACTGGATCGTCGAGATCCCCATCTTCGAGATGGTCTTCAGCAGGCCCTTGCCCAGCGCCTTGACGACGTTGCGCTCGGCGACGTCGACGTCATCGACCCCGGCGATCTTGCCCTCCGCGACGAGCTCGCCGGCCGAGTCGAGCAGCAGGTACGGGTTGACCGCGCTGGCGCCGTAGCCGATCAGGGTGGCGACATGGTGGACCTCGCGCGGCTCGCCGGACTCGAGCACCAGCCCGGCCTGCAGGCGGTTGCCCAGGCGCACGAGATGGTGGTGGACGGCGGCGACGGCGAGCAGCGAGGGGATCGGCGCGCGGTCCTTCCCGGCGCGCCGATCGGACAGGATCACGATATTGACGCCGGCGGTGATCGCGTCGTGCGCCTCGTCGCAGGCGTTCGCCAGGCGCGCGGACATGCCGGCGGTCCCCTCGGCGACCGGCCAGGTCATGTCGATCGTGTGCGCGCGGAAGACGTCGCTGGAGACGTGCCGCAGGGTCTCGAGCTCGTGGTTGCGCAGGATCGGCTGGTCCATGACCAGCTGATGGGCGTGCTCGGGCGTCTCGGCGAGCAGGTTGAGCTCGGAGCCCACCCCGGTCCCGAGCGACATGACGATCGACTCGCGGATCGGGTCGATCGGCGGGTTCGTGACCTGCGCGAACAGCTGCTTGAAGTAGGAGAACAGCGGCGGGCGGTTGTCGGACAGCACGGCGAGCGCCGCGTCGTTGCCCATCGAGCCGAGCGGCTCCTCGCCGCTGCGAGCCATCGGCGCCAGCAGGACCCGCAGGTCCTCCTGCGAGTACCCGAACGCGAGCTGGCGCAGGCGCGTCGGCAGGACGCCCGTCATCGTGACGTGGGCCCTCTCGAGGTCGCTGAAGTGCACGCAGTTGCGGTCGAACCACTCGGCGTACGGCGCCTGCGTGGCAACCTCGCGCTTGACCTCGTCGTCGGCGACGATCCGGCCCTGCTCGAGGTCGACGAGGAAGATCTTGCCCGGCTGCAGGCGGCCCAGGCGCTTGACGTTCTCGGGGCGGATGCCGAGCATGCCGGCCTCTGAGCCCAGGACGACGAGACCGTCCTTCGTCTCCACCCAGCGCCCGGGGCGCAGGCCGTTGCGATCGAGCGTCGCGCCGACGACGCGCCCGTTCGTGAAGCAGACCGCCGCGGGGCCGTCCCACGGCTCCATCAGGCACGAGTGGAACGCGTAGAAGCCCTTGAGCTCGTCGGAGAGGTCCTCGCGGTCCTTGTAGGCCTCGGGGATCATCATCATCGCGGCGTGCGGCAGCGAGCGGCCGGCGAGCATCAGCAGCTCGAGCACGTTGTCGAACGTCGCCGAGTCCGAGCCGCCGGGGCGCACGATCGGCATGACCTTCTGCAGGTCGCGGCCGAAGAGCTCGCTCGCCAGCGAGCTCTCGCGGGCCCGCATCCAGTTGATGTTGCCCATCAGCGTGTTGATCTCGCCGTTGTGGGCGATCACGCGGAACGGGTGGGCCAGCTCCCAGCTCGGGAACGTGTTCGTCGAGAAGCGCGAGTGGACGAGCGCGAGCGCGCTGGTGAAGCGCTCGTCCTGCAGGTCCGGGTAGAAGCCGGTGACCTGCCGGGAGATGAGCATGCCCTTGTAGACGCAGGTCCGCGAGGAGAAGCTCGGCGAGTAGAAGTCGGGGCCCGCGGCGAGCTCGACGATGCGCCGGATCACGTAGAGCTTGCGCTCGAAGGCGTCCTGGTCGGTCGACCAGGGCCCGCCCTCCCCGGCGCCGATCAGCAGCTGGCGGATGTGCGGGCGCGAGCGGTTGGCCGTGTCGCCGACGTGCGCCTCGTCGATCGGCACGTCGCGCCAGCCCAGCACGCGCTGGCCCTCGACGCGCACGTTGAGCTCGAGCAGCTCCTCGACCTTGCGGCGCAGCGCGGGGTCGCGCGGCAGGAAGCAGACGCCGACGCCGTAGGCGCCCGGCGCGGGCAGCTCGAACGGGCAGACCGCCCGCAGGAAGGCGTCGGGGACCTGGACGAGGATCCCGGCGCCGTCGCCGGTGTTGACGTCGGCGCCCTCGGCCCCGCGGTGCTCGAGGTTGTCGAGCGCCTCGAGCGCCCGGATGACCACGTCGTGTGAGGGCTCGTTGTCCAGCCGCGCGACCATCGCGACGCCGCAGGCGTCGTGCTCGAACCTAGGGTCGTACAGACCGTCTGCCTGTGGCGGCTTGATCATCGTCATGGAAAGGTCCCGTGGGCGGCGCTGTTTCAGGGAGCCCCGTGAGGCGAGGCGAGATTTTACCCAGGCCGGGCCGTCGTGGAAGGTCCGGCCTGCGCATGGCCGGCGCGCGGGCGCCGGCGGAGCTGCGGCGCGCAGACGCTCAGGAGCGCGCGCGGCGCTTCGCCGGCGCCTTGGCGGCCGGCTTGCGGGCGGCCGCGGGCGTCTTCGCCGGGGCCTTGCGGGCCTTGGGCTTCGCCGAAGCCGGGCTCTTCTCGCGTGCGGCGTCGAGGCTGGCCTTCAGCGCGCTCATGAGGTCCGGGACGGGGCTCGCGGCGCTCTCGACCGCCGCGGGGATCTCGATCTGCTCACCCTGCGCCTTGCGCTCGATGAGGTCCAGGATGCGCTCGCGGTACTCGTCCTTGTAGCGCGAGGGGTCGAACTCGGCCGCCAGCGACCCGATCAGCTGCTTGGCGACGTCGAGCTCGCGCTTGACGGGCTCCACCTCGGCGGCGGCCTCGAGCTCCTCGATCTTCGCCGGGTCGACGACCTCGTCGGCGAACAGCAGCGTCGACATCTCCAGCACCGGGCCGGTCGGCCGCAGCGCGACGACGTGCTCCTTGGTCCGCAGCACGATCCGCGCGATCCCGACCCGGTTCGTCTGGGCCATGGCGTCGAGCAGCAGCCGGTAGGGCTTCGCCCCGCCCTCGGCCGGGGCGACGTAGTAGGGCGCGTCGTAGAGGATCGGGTCGATCTCCGAGACGTCGACGAAGTCCTCGATCTCGATCGTGCGCGAGCGCTTGGGGTCGAGCGACTCGAGCTCCTCGGGCGTGATCACGACGTAGCGGTCCGGCGTGAGCTCGTAGCCCTTGACGAGGCGCTCGTAGGGCACCTCCTCGCCGGTGCGGGCATTGACGCGCCGCTGCTGGATCCGCGAGTGGTCCTCGCCGTCGAGCTGGTTGAAGCGCACCGTCCTGCGCTGGACGGCGGGGTACAGCTTGATGGGGATCGTCACGAGGCCGAACGTGAGCGTCCCGCTCCAGAGCGCGCGAGCCATGGGGACAGGATGCCCCATCGGCGCCCTGATCGAACAGGGCGCAAGAGTTGTTGCCGCCGGCGGCTCAGCTCTGGCGCGGCGGAGCGTCGGGCCCGTCGGCCTCGCGACGGATGCGCCGGCTCAGCGGGAGCGCGAACCACAGGCCGCCCAGCACCAGCAGCGTGCCGCCCGCGACGATCCAGGCCGCGGTGCTCGAGTAGATGAACGCCGTGACGAGCGTGATCGCCGCGGCCATCGCCGCGGCGAGGCCCACGATGCCCGCGATCACGAGGCGGTTGCTGACCGCGATGATGTAGGCGCGCTGGCCGTGACGGAACAGCAGGCGGTGCAGCGCGGCCGACGCGACGAAGCAGGCGCTCGACGTGGCCGCCGCCAGCAGCGCCGCGAAGTACAGGGCCTTCTCCGCGTCGCTCAGCTCGCCGAAGCGTGCCTGGAAGGGGAGTGCGAGCAGGAAGGCGAACAGCACCTGTACGCCCGGCATTGCCACCCGCACCTCGTTCAGGAGCTCGAGCAGTTGGCGCTGCGAACGCTGCAGCTCGGTCTCGGCGTGCGCGGGATCAGACGTCATCGCGCCGTCATCATCCCCCACCGGGGCGCACCGCGCATGACGATCCTCCGGCGCGGCTGGGCGGGGCTGCGGGCGCGGTGGGACGCCCGCGTGGGGCCGACGGCGGCCTGGCGGGCCGCCAGCCGCTTCCAGTCCGACACGATGACCGACAGTGCCGCGACGCTGAGCTACTACGCGATGCTGTCGCTGTTCCCCGGCCTGCTGCTCGCGCTGACGGTCATGGGCCTCGCCGGCGGGGACCATCTGGTGCATCAGATCGTCCGGTTCGCCACCCGTCGCGGTGCCGACACCGCGACGGCGCAGGTGGTCGAATCGATCGCGCGGACCGCCACCCGCACGTCCTCCGGAGCGCTGACCGTCGCGCTGCTCATCTCGCTCGTGCTGCTGCTGAACAGCGCCTCGGGCATCTTCAACGCCGCCGGTCGGGCGGTGAACCGCGCCCACGACGTGGAGGAGGACCGCGGTTTCGTGCGCCGGCGGATCGTCGTGGTCGTGCTCACGCTGCTCGTGATCGTCCTGTTCGCCCTGTCGATGGTCGCGGTCTTCATCGGCGGCGACGTCGCCGCGAGCCTCTTCGACCAGATCGGCCTCGGCGACGCCGCGACGTCCGTGTGGGATGTCCTGCGCTGGCCGGCCGCCCTGGGCTGCGCCCTTGCGGGCGTGGCGATCGTGCTGCGCTACGCGCCCGCGGAGGCGGCGCAGCGCCGCCGGGTGATCACCGCAGGCTCGCTCGTGACGATCGTCCTGTGGGTCATCGGATCCGCCGGGTTCTCGATCTACGTCCAGGGGTTCTCGCGCTACGGAGCGCTCTACGGCGTGTTCTCGACGGCCGTCGTGCTGCTCGTCTGGCTCTACCTCATGGCGATGGCGTTCCTCTACGGCGCCGAGCTCGACGGCGAGCTGCGCCGCCGGCGGGCCGCCCGCGAAGCCGCCGGCGGCGGCGCGCTCTAGAAGAGCGAGCCCTGCGCGCGCCCCGCGGCGGGCGGCTCGGGCCCGGGGTCCCCGGGCGCGGGCCGTGAGGTCAGCTCGTCCGGATGCGGGCACAGGCCCCCGCGGCCCGGGCAGGTCGCGCACAGGCCCGCCCACGGTTCCGGCGAGGGCGGGAACTCGCCGGCCAGCAGTGGCTGCGCATGGGCGGCGAGCTCCGCCTGCAGGCGCGGGAGGTCGGCGGCCGAGAACGTCGCCTGGACCGGGGCGTGCGGGCGCTCGAGGTACAGGTGGACGACGTCGACGGCGGGCGCCCCGGCGCGCAGCACCGCGAGGGCGTAGACGGCGCGCTGGATCGCGTAGTCGCGCGCGACCTTCGCCTCGAGGTCGTCGTCGGGGCCGACACGGTCGGTCTTGTAGTCGATCACCAGGGCGCGCCCGTCGGGCTCCCCGAGCACGAGCAGATCGATCACGCCGTTCAGCAGCGGGCCGCCGGGGTCCTGCGGATCGAGCGGCAGCGCGAAGACGACCTCGCGCCGCACGTCCGCGGCGCGCGCGGCCCGCTCGCGCAGCGGCCCGTCGAGGAAGCCGCCCACGAGCCCGAGCTGATCGGCGATCGCCTCCTCGTCGAGGGTGGCGTCGAGCGCCGCCGCCGCCGCGCGCACGCCTTCGGCGTCGGGGGCGGGCGCGCCCCCGCGCAGATCGGCGTGCTCGAGCACGGCGTGCGCGATCGAGCCCCGCAGCAGCGCGCCGCTGCCGCCGCTGCGCGGCAGGACGGCCGCGAGGTCGCGGTCGTCGCGCTCGGGAAGGTGCAGCGAGCGGCGCAGGTACCAGGAGTACGGGCACCGCCGGTAGTCCGCGAGCGAGGAGTAGCTCAGCGTGTCCGGCGTGGCGGTCCGCGGCTCGGCGACGCCGGGCGCCGGCGCCGGCTCGCGGGGCTCCGACGGGTCGCGACCGGGCTCGGGGACCGTTCCGGGTGGGTCCGGTTCGCCGAGCAGCAGGACGGCCTGCTCGCCGGGCGCGCTGACGAGGACGCGCGCCTGCGCCGCCCACGACCCGCGTGTCACGCCCAGCACGCCCTCCGTCCCGCCCCCCGGCGCTCCCGGCGCGCGGGCCCCGAACAGCGCCGGCCCCATCCAGGAGAGCGCGGGCGCGCCGTGGCGGACCGCGGCCCAGCCCTTCGAGGCCTGGAATGTCCCGCTGAGGATCAGCAGCTGCTCGGCGCGCGTCACGGCGACGTGCATGACGCGCCGCTCCTCGGCCTCCTCGGCCTCCTTGCGCGCCGCGTCGAGCTCCGGGTAGTCGAAGGCCGGGACCGCATCGCCGTCGAGGCCGACGAGGCGCATGCCGACCCTCCCGCCGCGGACGAGGACCCCCGGCGTGGAGCTCCGCCCGGTGCGCCCGAGGTCGGCGAGCACGACGACGGGAAACTCCAGTCCCTTCGCCCCGTGGATCGTCATGATCCGCACCGCCTCGTCCTCGCCGAGGTCGATCGGCGCGTCGGGCGTCGGCGCCTCGGCTTCGAGCTCGGCCGCCGCGTGGTCGACGAACGCGCGCAGGTCACGGCCGCGCCGGGCCTCGAAGGCGTCGGCGAGACGCACGAGCTTGCGGACGTTCGCCAGACGCCGGCTGCCGCCGGGGCCGGCGAGCGCGACGAGGTCGGCGCCGGTCGCGCGCTGTGCGCGCTCGAGCAGCTCGGCGGGGCCGGCCCAGGCCGCGGCGGCGCGCTCGGCGCGGATCAGGGCGACGTGGGCGACGAGCCGCTCGACGACGTGCGCATCCAGGCGCGCCAGCAGGCCTTCGCGGTCGCCGTCGGCGCAGGCGCACACGACGTCCCACAGGCGCAGGTCCCGACGGCGGCGCTCGGCCGACAGCAGCGCCAGCGCGTTCGCGTCCAGGCTCGTCGGCGGCGCGGCGAGCGTGCCGAGCAGCGCCTCCTCGTCGCGCGGGTTGACGAGCACGCGCAGGTGGGCCAGCAGGTCCTGCACCTCGCGTCGTGTCCACCAGCCGCGCCCCTGCGTGGCGATCGCCGGGACGCCGGAGCGCTCGAAGGCGCGCTCGTAGACGGGCATGTTCGTCCCTGCTCGCAGCAGGACGACGACGTCGCGCGGCGCGTGGCCCTCCTCGCGCGTGAGCCGTACGACGCGCTCGGCGACGAGCCGCGCCTCGGCCAGCACCCGCGGCGTCACTGACGGCATGCCCTCCTCGAGGGCCACACGCTGCGGGTCGTCCTCGGAGAGGTCGTCCCACGCCTCGGCATCGGTCAGCAGAACCTCGACCGCCGGCCCGTCGGCCGCGGGCGGCGTGAGCCCGGCCTCGAGCGGCTGGAACTCCGCGTGCGCCGGGCCGAACGCGGCGTTGATGAGCTCCAGGATCTCCGGGCGCGAGCGGAAGTTCGCCGCCAGCTGGTGCGCGCGCCCCTGCGTGCCGCGCAGCCTCCAGCGCTCGTCGAAGCCGCCGACGTCCGCATGGCGGAAGGCGTAGATCGACTGCAGCCGGTCGCCGACGGCGAACTCATGCTCCTGTCCGAGCGCGTCGAGCAGCGCGAGCTGCAGCCCGTTCGTGTCCTGGAACTCGTCGATCATGACGCGCTGGAGGCGCTCGCGGTAGGCGGCGGCGATCTCCGGTCGCTCGAGCAGCAGGTCCCGTGCGCCGACCGCCAGGTCCGCGTAGTCCAGCCCGCGCCGGGACTGCTTGGCCTCGGCGAACGCGGCGCCGTAGGCGCCCAGCAGGATGTCGAGGCCGAGCAGGGCCGGGAGGGCGCGATGGTCGCGGCAGGCCCTGCACAGCAGCCGGTGCGCCTCGCGGTACGCCTCCCCCGGCGGCTCCGCCAGCGCGGGCGCGCCCGCGCCCTCGCCGCAGTCGATCCGCTCGAGGGCCGGCTCGTCCAGCGGCGACTGCAGCGGTCCGCCGCCGAGCAGCTCCCGGCAGGCCGCGACGGCCGCACGAGCCCGGGCCAGCGCCCTGGGCGTGCCTGCGCCGAGCTCCGGCTCCAGGCGGCGTGCGGCGCCGAGCAGTGCCTGCGCGGCGCCCGGCAGGTCGGGCAGCTCGGGAACGGGGAGCGACGGCATCGTCATGCCTGCGTTGCGCAGCTCGTCGTACAGGCCGGCGACGATGTCGCGCAGCCCGTCGTAGCCGTACGCGCTGATCAGCAGCTCGGCCTCCAGGCGCGGGAGCTGCGGGGGCGGCGCGCCGAGCAGTTCGGCGAGCGCGGCGTTCCAGGCATCGTCGCGCAGTCCGCGCAGCTCGCTCTCGTCGAGCACGACGGCATCGGGATCGATCCCCGCGACGACCGCGTGGGCGGAGAGCACGCGCGCGCAGAACCCGTCGATCGTGGAGATCCACGCCCCCTCCATCGCCCGGGCGTGCTCGACGCAGCCCAGTGCCATGAACCGCTCGCGCACGCGGCGGCGCAGCTCGCCGGCGGCGCGACGCGTGAACGTGATCGCGAGGATCGAGCGCGGGTCGAGCCCGTCGTCGACGACGTAGCGCACGAAGCGCTCGACGAGGATCGTCGTCTTGCCCGAGCCGGCGTTCGCTGCCACCATCAGCGGGCCCTCGCGCTCGAGCACGGCGACGGACTGCTCCGGCGTGAGCGCCCGCCCGCCGGCGCCGAGCGGGACGCCGTCGCGTTCCAGCAGCGTGCGGTCAGGGCAGGTCATGACTCGGCGCAGCGGCAGATCGACGGGTGGCTGCAGCCGCCCCGATAGCCGCACGTCGTCGGCCGGGGAACGAGCCGGCCGGCGAGCAGCTCCTCGATGGCGGTCGTCGCGAGCTCGCGCACCGCGGCGAGCGCCCGCTCCGCCCCGGCCTCGTCGACGCGATCGGGCCCGACGATGTCCGTGCGGCCAGGATCCGCGTCCTCCCGCAGGAAGCCGCGCGGGCGCTGGTCCCTGCGTGCCCCGATCGGCTGGTAGAGGGCGCCGACGGCGCGCATCCCCGCGAGCAGCTGTGGCAGCGCGAGCGCGTAGAGCCCGGCCTGCACCTGACGGTCCGGCTCCCACTTGGCGTGCGGGTGGGCACCGGTGACGCCCTTGTAGTCGACGACGATCGCCTCGTCGCCGCGGACGTCGACGCGGTCGATGCGGCCGCTCAGGCGCAGGCCCGGTGCGATCTCGACCGGTTCGCGGTCGTCGTACGGCGTGCCGAACGACAGCTCGAGCTCGGCCGGCTCGAACGCCGAACCGCTCTGCGCCGCGAAGCGCAGGTAGCGCAGGACGTCGACCTCCAGGCGCCGCACGATCGCGTCATGGTGCTGCTCGCTCAGCCCCAGGCGGCGCTCCCGCCCGCCGCGGGCCAGCGCATCGACCGCGATGCGCTCGGCCGCCTCGAGGTTCTGCGGAGTGACACGCCCGCCCAGCTCGCGCAGCACGGTCTCGAGCACCTGGTGGTAGAGCGCCCCCCTGGCGATCGCGACGGGGTCGGGGTCGATCGCGTTGGGGCGCAGCTGCGCCTCGATGAACCACTTGACCGGGCAGGAGAGCCACTGCTCGATCGCGCGTCCCGGCCAGGCGGGTCGCGCGGCGAGATCGGCGAGGATCTCCGTGTCGGTCAGCACGCCGGGACCGCCAGGAGGTGACGTGTGCGGCAGCGCCGCCGCGTCCGCGAGCGCGCGCTGGCGTGCGCTGACGGCGTCGCCGGGCGCCCATGCCAGCTCCCCCAGGCGCCGCGTGCGCAGCTCGGCGCCGTCGGTGAGGCACTCGAGCACGTCGTCGACGAACAGCGAGCGCACGCTCGGGTCGCCGTCGTCGTCGCCGGTGTGCCAGGCCAGCGCCAGGCGCAGCGTCGGACGCGAGATCGCCGAGTAGAGCAGCCAGCGCTCGGCGTCGAGCGGGTCCTCGCGCAGGCGCAGCCGGATGTTGCCGGCCGCGCCGAGCGCGAGGCGCTCGGCGTCCCCGAGGAACGGATCGGGCGCGGACCCCGTGGGGAACATGCCCTCCTGCATGCGCGACAGCACGAGCACGCGAACGCGCCGGGCGCGCAGCCGCAGCGGGTCGGCGACCGTGACGGCGCCGGGGTTCGGTGCCTCACCGAGCCGGACCTCCTCGGCGCCGAGCAGCTCCGCGAGCTCGCCGGGCGCGGGCGCCAGCGCCGGGTCGGTCTCCGCGAGGGCGCCGAGCTCGCCCAGCGTGGACCGCACGACGCGCAGCGCGTGGGCGTCGGTCTGCGCCGCCCCGACCAGCAGCGCGCCGCGCTGCTCCCACGGCGCGGCCAGCAGCCGGCGCGCCTCGCCCACGAGGCGCTCGCAGAGCGCGGGGATGCCGCGCGCCGCCGCCTCCGCGACCCGCTCGAGCTCGGCGAAGCGAAACCCGGTGAGGACCTCCCACGCGTCGTGTGCGCCCGCAGCGTCGCGGATGCCGGCGATGCGCACGCGCTCCTCGAGGCGGTCGGCGAGCTCCGGGCGGTGCAGCACGCCGGGCGCGCGCAGCCACCCGAGCAGGTCCTCGCTGCGCCCGCCCGGCAGCGCGGCGCGCAGCAGCGCGACGAGCGCGTGGCCGAGGCTCGTGTGCGCGAGCGGCACGCGGCGCTCCAGCGCGATGGGAATGCCGGCGTCGGCGAAGACGCGCTCGATCAGCGGGGCCACGCGGCCCGCGTGGCGGATCGCCACCGCGATGTCGCCGGCGGCGACGCCTGCCCCGAGAGCACGCGCCACCTCCTCCGCGACGAGCTCGAGCTCCGCCCGCTCCCCACCGCCCTCCAGGAGCACGACCGCCGCGCCCGGGTCGGCGCGCTCGGGCGCGGCCGTGAACAGCCGGCGCTCCAGCCCGTGCAGCGCCGTCCTCGCCTGCGGCTCGTAGTGCTCCTCACGGGCCGGCAGCCGGATCCACTCGTCCTGCAGCTCGCTGAGCACGCCGAGTGTCTCCGCCCGCGTCCGGTAGATGTCCTCGCGCCCGTCCTCGTAGGGCAGGGAGACGACCACCTCCGCGCCGGTCCCCGCCAGCGTGGCGACGGCGTCGAGCTCGACGCGCGTCAGGTCGTCGAAGCCGTAGAGGAGCACCGGGGCGGCGCCCCAGAGCTCCGGCGCGAGCCGGAGCGCGTCGTGCGCCGCGTAGGCGTGGGTGGCGGGGTCGGTGCGCCCGAGGCGCTCGAGCCGGTCGCGGTAGGCGGCATGCAGCGCGGCGAGCTCACCGGCGAACGCCGCCCGCGGGGGCTCGGCCTCCCCCCAGGCGCGCATAGCGGTGATGACGAGGCCGGTGCCCAGGCGCTGCTCGGCGAACTCGTCGAAGAGCCCGACGAGCGCCGGCGCGAAGCCGGCCGTCCCGGCAGCGCGGGCGAGCGCGGTGAGCGGCGTCCGCGCGACCGCCGCCGTCGCGACGCGGCGGCGCCCGAGCGTCCCCAGCGGGGGGCGCCCGGCGCGAGCGAGCACCGCGATCTGAGCGGTGAGACGGGCGAAGGTGGCGACCTGCGCGCCGAAGACGACGCCGGCGCCGGCGAGCTCGCGGCGATAGGCCTCGACGTCGGCGTACGTCGGGACCACGAGCAGCGGGGCCGCCCCGTCGCGGGCGAGCTCGCGCACGCGTTCGAGAACGACGCCGGCCTTCTCGGCGTTGGCCGGACCGGTGACGAGCGTCAGCGCCATCGGCCCGCGGGGCCCCGCTGCGTGGATCCTGTGCGCGTCACCGATGAAGGGTCGCGCACCGCCCGGCGGATCTGACGCGCGTGCTCGGCGCTGGTCAGGCCGCTGCGGCGCCGTCGGCGGCCGCGTCCCCCGCGGCGGGCGCGGTCGCCGCCGCGACGGCGGCCTCCGCCTCCTCGGGCTCGGGCGCCTTGGCGCCCTCCTTGGCCCACGCCTCGTCGAACTCGACGCGCCACTTGCCCTCGGGCGACTGCTCGAGCGCCAGCTTTGCGCGGAAGGAGCGCCCGCTGCGGCCCTTGAAACCGGTGACCTGCTTGGCGGTGACCCCGGTGGCGATCAGCTCACGCGCGATCGCGGGTGCAAGCTGCTTGCCCGCCTTCGACTTCCAGATGACGAATCCGCAGCCCGGGTCCTCGCGCGACCAGCACGAGTAGCCCTTGCGGTTCTCGATGATGTCGTGCCCGCAGACCGGGCACGGGCCGAGGTTCGCCCGCGGAATCCGGACGTCCTTGAGCTTCGCGTCGAGCTCGCCGACCGTCGCGCCCGCGAACTCCGCGATGTCCGCCATGAACTTCTTGCGCGTCTCGGTGCCCTGCTCGATCTCCTCGAGGCGCTTCTCCCACTCGCCGGTGAGCGCCGGCTCGGTGAGCGGATGGCCGTCGAGCAGCCGGATGACGTTCATGCCCTTCTCGGTCGGGACCAGCGCACGGCCGTCGCGCTCGACGTAGCCGACGTCGATCAGCCGCTCGATGATCGCCGCGCGCGTCGCCGGCGTGCCGATGCCGGACTCGCTCATGACCTCGCGCAGTTCGTCGTCGTCGACGAGCTTGCCGGCGGTCTCCATCGCGCCCAGCAGCGAGGCGTCGGAGTAGCGGCGCGGCGGCTTGGTCTCCTTCTCCAGACTCTCGACGTGCGTCGTCTGCGGCCGCTCGCCCCTCTCGAGCTTGGGCAGCTGCTGGTCGCGGCCCTCGTCCTCCTCGGAGGCCGAGCCCTCACCCTCCGGCAGCTCGCCGTACACGCCGCGCCAGCCCGGCACGACGAGGACCTTGCCGCGCGTGCGGAAGACGTGCTCGGCGACCGTCGTCTCGACGCGCGTGTTCTCGAACTCGGCGTCGGGATGGAAGATGGCGAGGAAGCGACGCGCGACCATGTCGTAGATGCGCCGGTCGTCGTCGTTCATCTTCTCGAGCCGGTGCTCGGCGTTCGTCGGGATGATCGCGTGGTGGTCGCCGACCTTCTCGTTGTTGACGACGCGCGCCAGCGGCAGCACGTCGAGGCCCGTCACGTAGGCGGCGGCCTGCGCGTAGTCCGGGCGGCGGCCGACGAGCCCGGCGGTCGGCTTGATCTCGGCGACCATGTCGCTCGTCAGGTACTTCGAGCTCGTACGCGGGTAGGTCAGCGCCTTGTGCTCCTCGTAGCAGCGCTGGGCGGCGGCGAGCGTGCGCCTGGCCGAGAAGCCGTAGCGCGTGTTCGCGTCGCGCTGGAGCGAGGTCAGGTCGTAGAGCAGCGGCGCCTTCTCGGTCCGCTTGGTCTTCTCGAGCTTCGTGATCTCGCCCTGCTGCCCGCGCACCGCGGCGACGATCGCCTCGGCGGCGTCGGCGGCGCTCAGGCGCGGCTGCGCGCCGAGGTGGTAGCGGCCCTCGTAGCGGCGCCCGTCATCGGTGGCGAACTTCGCGTCGACGAGCCAGTACTTCTCGGGGACGAAGGCGCGGATCTCCTCCTCGCGGCGCGTGAGGATCGCGAGCGTCGGCGTCTGGACGCGACCGAGCGAGACGGCGCCGTCGAACGACGAGCGCAGCCGGATCGTCGCCGCGCGCGTGGCGTTCATGCCGACGATCCAGTCGGCCTCCGAGCGTGAGCGCGCGGCCTGCTCGAGCAGGGCGTGCTCCTCGGAGGGGCGCAGGTTGGCGAGCGCGTCGCGCATCGCCGACTCGGTCATCGAGGACAGCCACAGCCGCTTGACGGGCTTGTCCGCGCCGGCCTTCTCGTACAGGTAGGCGAAGATCAGCTCACCCTCGCGGCCGGCGTCGCAGGCGTTGACGACCAGGTCGACCTGGTCGTCGCGCAGCAGCCGCCGCACGATCGTCATCTGCTTCTGCGAGCGCTCGTCGCGCACGATGAGCTTGAACTTCGCGGGGACGATCGGCAGGTCCGCCATCCGCCACTTCTTGAACTTCTCGTCGTACTCGTCAGGCTCGGCGAGCTGGACCAGGTGCCCGACGGCCCACGTGACGATGTGCTCGGGCCCCTCGAGCCAGCGCACGGTCTTCTCGCCCGTGCCCGTGTGCTTCTGGAACGGGCCGGGCAGCACCCGCGCGAGATCCTGGCCCACGGATGGCTTTTCGGCGATGACGAGCGTCTTGGACATTCGCGGCGGAGCGTAGCGCCCGCGCCAGGAGCCGCAACGGCGCGCCGGCGAAACCGTGGGCAGTTTCGTGCAAGGACGTGACAGGTCGGCGTCGAAGCACCACAGAACGGATTACTCTCCGGATTCCAGGGGGAAACCGGCCATCAACAGTTCGCCCGACACGCGCGCGAAGGAACGGACGCCCGCGCCACGCGGGGCCGTGACCGCCGACGCCCACGGTCACGGGACGGGGCCGCCCTCGGACCGCCGCGACCGGGTGGTGCGCCGGGCCCTCCCCATCGCCGCACTGGCGCTCATCGCCTTCGTCGCCGGAGCCGTGGTCGGCTCGGGCGGCTCGGACGCGGGCCGCGGGGCGGTCACGGCCTACGCGAAGGCATGGTCCGGCGGCGACTGGGCCACGATGCACTCCGAGCTCACCGCCGACGCACGGCGGCGCGTCGCGCTGCTGCCGTTCGTCAACCTCAACCGCGCGGCGCTCGCGACCGCGACCGCGTCGGAGACCTCCGTGCGGACGGGCAGGCCCGAGAAGGACGGCGACCATGCCTGGCGCGTCCCCGTGACGGTCAGGACGCGCGCCTTCGGCACGATCCGGGGCTCGGTCGTCGTCCCGGTCGAGCAGGACGGCGACGCGGTGAAGGTCGCCTGGGTCCCGCGGCTCGTCTTCCCGGGCCTGCAGGACGGCCAGCGCCTCACCCGCACCACGACGATGCCCGCCCGCGGAGCGATTCTGGCGCGCGACGGCTCGCCGCTGGCCCAGGGTCCGGCCCGGACGTCGACGATCCCCGACGTGGCCGCACAGGTCGTCGGCACGCTCGACGCGATCCCGCCCGCGCGCGCGCAGGAGTTGGCCGCGCTCGGGGTGCCGCCCGACGCGAAGGTCGGCGTCAGCGGCCTGGAGCGCATCTTCGACCCGCAGCTCGGCGGGATCCCCTCCGGTGTCCTGCGGGCGGGCCCGACGGTGATCGGGCGCAGCCCCGGACGCCCCGGGAGCGACGTGCGCACGACGATCGACCCGGCGCTCGAGCGCGTCACCGCGACGGCGCTCGGCGCGCGCTACGGCGGCGCGGTCGCGCTGAACCCGCGCAGCGGTGAGATCTACGCGTTCGCCGGCGTCCCCTTCTCGATCCTGCAGCCGCCGGGGTCGACGTTCAAGATGATCACCACGGCGGGCGCGCTGGACGCCGGGATCGCGAAGCCGGGCGACACGTTCCCCTACGCGTCGAAGGCGATCCTCTCCGGCGTCCCGCTCGCCAACGCGGGCGGCGAGGTCTGCGGCGGGACGCTCGCGAACGCCTTCGCGGTCTCGTGCAACTCGGTCTTCGCGCCGCTCGGCGCCAAGCTCGGAGCCGCGGGCCTCGTGAAGACCGCGGAGCGCTTCGGCTTCAACCAGCCCTCGGCGATCCCCGGCGTCGCCGAGAGCTCGATCCCGCAGGCCGACCAGATCGGCGACGACCTGGCTGTGGGCTCTTCGGCGATCGGCCAGGGCCGCGTGCAGGCGACGACGCTCGAGATGGCGCAGGTCGCCGCGACGATCGCCAACGGAGGCCGCCTGCCGCGTCTCACGCTGAGCCTCGCCGAGGCGCGGCGGCTGGATCGCCGCGGCGTGCGGTTCGGTGCCCGCGCGATCAAGCCGAAGACCGCGCGCGAGATGCGCGACCTCATGCTCGGCGTGGTGCGCTACGGCACGGGGACCGCCGCGCAGATCACGGGCGTGCCGGTGGCGGGCAAGACGGGCACCGCCGAACTCAGGTCACGCCAGCCGGGCGATACGAGCACGAACCCCCAGGACACCGATGCGTGGTTCGCCGCGTTCGCGCCCGCCCAGAAGGGGCGCAGGGCGCGCATCGCCGTCGGGGTCATGCTCGTCGGCGCCGGAGCCGGGGGCGACACCGCCGCGCCGGTCGCCCACGACATCCTCGCCGCCGCGCTGCAGCGACACTGAGGCTGCCGGCTCTCCGAGGCCGGTTCTCAGACGTCCAACAGGACCGTCGAGGTGTGGCCCGGCAGCGTGGTGCTGCTGAAGGCCAGGTCGAGCGGGCGGAAGTCGAGCGCGTCGAGCGGGAGCTTGAACAGGAGGAGCGCGCCGCCGGGCGGCGTGTTCGTCGAGACGCTGTTCAGCGTCGGGTAGACCGACTGCACGACCGACGTGCGGTACGCGAAGGCGTTGACGCTCTGCAGCGCCACCGGCTTGTAGCTGCGGCCGCGCGTGTCGACGATCTTGAACTGATCGGCCGAGCGGGCGGGCGAGCCGGACTTGTTGGTCACGCGCACCCAGACGCCGAACCAGATCTCCTTGGGACCCACGACGCGAGCCGTCGGCGGGATCCCGATGAGCAGTGCCCGGTCGCCGGTGTCCGACGAGTTCAGCTGCCGCGAGAGCTGCACCTGGTACTGCATCGTGCCGAGCGTCACGAAGTTGGCCTCGGACTCACCCTGGGTGATCGTGGCCTGCTTGTTCCCGCATGCGGCGAGCACGAGGGCCGCGGCCGCGAGGGCGATGAGGAGAAGACGTCGCGTCACAGCGGCGGCATTCTAATGGTCGGTCGCGGGCTTGCGCGGCCCGCCTGCGATCGTCGCCCGCCGGCCGCGCGAGCGGTCGTCCTCCAGGATGAGCCTGAGCCGCTTCAGCGCCTTCTTCCAGCTGCGCCGCAGCGAGCGCTTCTGCCCGAGTGACTCGAGCAGCCGGTCGGTCGGCAGCTCGGGCCGCGTCTCGACCGTGAGCGCGACGCGCGTGGCGCCGCCCGGCCCGTCGCGCAGGTCGAAGACGTTGACCGTGCGGATCCGGTTGAACTTCCCCGAGCGGCCCGCGAAGACGAGGTGGCGGTCCTTTTCCGCCTCCACGAGCGTGTAGTCCCCCCAGGCGAAGCGCGCGAACGGGATGTCCGCCTCGAAGCGGCCCCCGGCGCCGACGCCGTAGGTCTCCTCACGCGTCATGTGCCAGTCCTTCAGGAAGTGATCCGTGAACTCCGGGTGGTTCGCCACGTCTGCGAGGTAGTCGAAGACCACCGCGCGAGGACGGTCGACCGTCGCTTCGAGAGTGAAGGGCTCCATCGGCGCGGCGCAGTCTATCCGCGCACCGCCCCGGAGGCCCGGTCGGGTGGGCCCGGTGGGCCTACGCGGCGCGCGGCAGCTCGCGCCGGCGCACGCTGACGCCGTGCTCGACGTGGTGCACGATCTCGCTGCCCGACGGCTCGCCGGTGTGCCCGCCGCGGCACAGCGCGCACACGGGCCCGCCGCCGAAGTGGTGGACGCGCTCGCCGATCAGCGGATGGCGCCCGCAGTCGCTGCAGACGACGCCGCCGGCGGCGCGGGCGCTGACGCCCTTGCGCAGCAGCGCGCGCTCCAGGTCGGCTTCCGAGATTCCGAGGATGGGCCGCAGCATGCTCGTCCTTTTCGGCGCATCGCGTATCTGTCCTGCGTGGTGCCGGGAATCGTGCAATTTCCGCCAAATGGCCCAATGCGCGATTGACGCGGGGCGTACACTGGCTGTGAGCGATCGAGTCCTCCAGGCTCGGGAAGCGAGAAGAAGATGAGAGAGAGCATGCCAATGGAGTCTCTGATCTCGGGCACCCTCGCCGGTATGGGGTCCTTCCGTTGCGAGCACTGCGGCTACGTGGTCTCGCTGGAGACCGGGGACGCGCTGCCGCCCTGCCCCGGGTGTGCAGGCGAGCGCTTCGTGCGCGCGTCGCTGTTCTCGGCGCAGGCGACGCAGGAGCGGATCGCCGCGTCCGCGTCGGAGTCCCAGGAGCGCGACGAGCGCGCGGCGATCCTCGAGGCGGCCGCCCCGCAGCTCGAGGAGACGGGCCAGTACCTCGTGTTCCGCGACGGTCAGCAGGCCAAGGTCGTCCCCCTGGTGCGCGAGTGGACGCGGGTCGGCCGCAGCCTCGCCGCCGACGTGCGCTTCGACGACCCGACCGTTTCGCGTCGCCACGCGCTGATCGTCCGCCAGGCCGACGGCGTGCGGGTGCTCGACGACCGCAGCCTCAACGGGATCTTCGTCAACGGCGACCGCGTCGAGTGGCGCGTGCTCGCAGATGGTGACGAGATCGTCGTCGGACGCTACCGCCTGCATTTCGTCGACGTGGACCCCGAGAGCGCCGGTACCGCCCTCGGCGGCAGGTCCGGTGCGGCGCTCCAGGCCCAGGGCTGACGCTCTTCGGGCCTTTCGGCCCGCGGAGGAGAGGGAACGGGGAGCGTCCGGCAGAGGAACCGGGCGCTCTCCACAGCGCGCGGCGGCCACGAACTAGACTCCGCCGGACATGGCCCTGAAGATCGCGGTTCTCTCCCAGAAGGGCGGCACGGGCAAGACGACCGCGGTGCGCCACCTGACCGAGGCGTTCCGCCAGAGCGGCCTGCGCGTCCTGGCCGTCGACCTCGACCCGCAGGGCAACCTCTCGGACTACTTCGACATCGAGCCCGAGGCCGAGCCGACGATCGGCGACGTGCTCGGCGGTCGCGCCACCGCTGAGGAGGCGATCCACGACGACGTCATCCCGGCGAACCTCAGCCTCGCCGAGGCGGAGCTCACCCTCGCGGGGAAGATGGGGCGCGAGCTGACGCTGCGCCGCGCGCTGGCCGGCGTGGACGACGCATACGACGTGATCTTCATCGACTGCCCGCCGGCGCTCGGCCTGCTGACGGTCAACGCGCTGGTCGCCGCCGACCGCGCCCTGATCTCCAGCGAGGCGCAGTACTTCGCCCTGCAGGGCGTCGAGCAGGCGCTCGAGGTCATCGAGCTCGCGCGGGAGAGCCTCAACCCCGGGCTCGAGTGGCTCGGCGTCCTCTTCAACATCGCGGACATGCGCACCGTGCACTCCCGCGAGGCCTACGAGTCGCTCAAGGAGCACGTCGGCGACAGGCTGCTCGAGCACTCGGTGCGCCAGTCGATCGCCTACGCGGAGTCGGCCGAGCGCGCCGTCTCGATCTTCGAGCACCGGCCCGATCTGGGCTCCGACTACCTCCAGGTCGCCGAGGAGCTCCTGCGGCGCCTGGGACTCGACGGCCCGCGCCGGCGCATCCGCGCGCTGATGGCCGCCGACGCCTGAGGCGCTACAGCGCGCGCACGTCGGCGCCGGCGGGCTCGAACGGCGCGCGCAGCACCTCGGCCCACTCGCCCGTCGCGGAGCGCAGCGCCTCGACCACCCCGCCGGTCGCCTCGTAGCCGGTCCACACCAGGACCGTCGGGCCGGCGCCGGAGATCGTCGCGCCGATCGCGCCCAGCTCGCGCGCCCGGCCGACCAGCTCGGCAGAGCGCGGGAAGAGGTGCGCCCGGCGGTCCTGGTGGAGCCGGTCGGCGAGCCCGCGTGCCACGAGGTCCAGGTCCCCGGTCACCAGCCCGGCCATCAGCAGCGCGCCGTGCGCGACGTTGAAGACGGCGTCCGCCATCGGGACCTCGTCGGGCAGGACGTCGCGGGCGGCCTTGGTGCGGCAGTGCTCGTGCGGCACGACGATGACCGCCTCGAGGCCGTCGGGCGCGTCGAAGCGGACCGCCTCCCCGTCGGCGCAGACGACGAACCCGCCGTGCAGGGCCGCGGCGACGTTGTCCGGGTGGCCCTCGAGCTCGGTGCCCAGCGCCAGCACGTCGGCATCGAGCTCGAACAGGTGGTCGGCGGCGACGAGGCCGGCGACGTACGCCGCGGCGCTCGTGCCCAGGCCGCCGGACAGCGGGATGTCCGAGGTGATGCGGAAGGTGAACCCGTCGGCGGGATGCAGGCGCTCGAAGCCGCGGACCGCCAGGTTGCGCCGGTCGGCCGCGATCGGCAGGTCGGTCTCGACGGCGAACGTGCCCGGCGTCTCGAGGACCTCGAGCTCCATGTGGAGGGCGAGCGCCGCGCAGAAGGTGTCGAAGCCCGGTCCGAGGTTCGCGGAGCTTGCGGGGACGCGGACGACGCGGCGGCGCTGCACGACGCGGGCCCCTACCCCAGGACCGCGCGCTCGACGGCCGCGATGTCCGGCTCGCACGGGACGACCGAGCCCGACTGCTCGAGTGCCACCTGCGGGTCCTTCAGCCCGTGGCCGGTCAGGACGCAGACGATCCGCCGTGCCCCCTCGGGGGCGCCGTGGACGAGCAGCCCGGCGACCGAGGCGGCGCTCGCCGGCTCGCAGAACACGCCTTCGCGCGCGGCGAGGAAGCGGTACGCGTCGAGGATCTGCGCGTCGCTGACGGCTTCGACCCCGCCACGCGAGTCGCGCATCGCCGTCATCGCCTCCTCCCAGCGCGCGGGATTGCCGATGCGGATGGCGCTGGCGACGGTCTCGGGGTGCTCGACCCGCTGCCCGCTGACCAGCGGCGCGGCCCCGGCGGCCTGGAAGCCGTGCATGCGCGGCGCCGAGCCCATCTCCTGAAAGCCCTTCCAGTAGGCGGTGATGTTCCCGGCGTTGCCGACCGGGATGCAGAGCGCGTCGATGGGCCCGATCTCGTCGAGGATCTCGAAGGACGCCGTCTTCTGCCCTTCCAGGCGGAACGGGTTGACGGAGTTCACGAGCGCGATCGGGTGGTTGGCCGAGAGCTCGCGGACGAGCTCGAGCGCCTGGTCGAAGTTGCCGCGCAGCGCGATGACGCGCGCGCCGTGCATCAGCGCCTGGGCGAGCTTTCCGGTCGCGATCTTCCCCTCGGGCACGATCACGGCGCCGGTGATCTGCGCGCGCGCGGCGTAGGCCGCCGCGCTCGCCGCGGTGTTGCCGGTCGAGGCGCAGATGACGGCCGTCGCGCCCTCCCGCACGGCCGCGGAGACGGCGCACGTCATCCCGCGGTCCTTGAAGGAGCCGGTCGGGTTGGCGCCCTCGACCTTCAGCCAGACCTGCGCGCCGACACGCTCGGAGAGCTGCGGCGCGGGGACGAGCGGCGTCGAACCCTCCTGCAGGCTGACGACGGGGTCGCCGGGGGCGAACGGGAGCCGGTCGCGGTAGCGCTCGATGAGTCCGGGCATGGTGGCGTCCTAGGCCGTGAACTGCTCGTCGATGACGCGGATGGCACGCGGGCGCGCGCGGACGAAGTCCAGGCCGGCGATCAGCTCGCAGGCCGCGAAGAAGCGCGACTCCAGCAGCGGGTGGGTGACCATGACCAGGCGCGCGTTGTCCCCGAGCCCCTGCTGGACGACCGACTTGATCGACGCGCCCTGCAGGCCGAGCAGCTGGGCGATCTGCGCCAGGACGCCCGGGCGGTCGGCGACCTCCAGGTGCAGGTAGAAGGCGGATTCGACGTCCTGCTCGATCCGCAGGCGCTCGGTCGTCTCCGGCGTCGAGGCGGGCGGGATCATCGCGCTGATCACGTCCCCCAGGACAGCGCTCGCGGTCTGCGGGCCACCGGCGCCGGGGCCCGACAGCGTGATCTCCGTGATCGCCTGGGACTCGATCGTGACGGCGTTGAACGGCCCGTCGATGCTCGCCAGCGGATGGGCCCCGTAGAGGAACGCCGGATGCACCCGCACCGACAGCCGGTCCTCGCCGACGCGCTCGGCGGTGCCGAGCAGCTTGAGCCCGAGTCCGAGCTCGCGGGCGTACGCCATGTCGTCGGCGGTCAGGTGCTCGATCCCCTCGCAGACGACGTCGTCGATGTGCACGGGCGTGTTGAACGCCAGACGCGCGAGAATCGCCATCTTCGCCGCCGCGTCCTTCCCGTTGACGTCCTCGCTCGGATCCGCCTCGGCGTAGCCGAGCTCCTGGGCCTCAGCGAGCGCGTCGGCGTAGGTGGCGCCGGTCGCGGCCATCTGGCTGAGGATGAAGTTCGTCGTCCCGTTGACGATGCCGTGGATGCGGTCGACGTGGGCCCCGGCGAGCGACTCGGACAGGACGCGGATGACGGGCACGACGCCGGCGACGGCCGCCTCGAAGCGCAGCTGCACGCCGTGCTCGCGGGCCGCGGCCCACAGCTCCTCGCCGTGATGGCTGAGCAGCTGCTTGTTCGCGGTGACGACGTGCCTGCCGGCCGCCATCGCCCGCAACGCGTACTCGCGCGCCGGCTCGATGCCGCCCATGACCTCGACGACGAGATCGCTCTCGGCGAGGATCTGCTCGAAGTCGCCCTCGTTGCGGCGCAGGACGCCGACGATCTCGGGGCGCATGCCCGTGATCTCGGCGACGCGGGCGGCGCGCTCGGCGACGAGCGTCTCGAACGCCGAGCCGACCGTGCCGCGGCCCAGCAGACCGATCCGGAAGGGCGGGGCATCAGACATCGCGGGCCATCAGATCCTCATGGGTCTCGCGGCGCACGACCACGCGCGCGTCGCCGTCCTTGACGAAGACGACGGGCGGCCGCAGGGCGCCGTTGTAGGTGTTGGCCATGGCATGACCGTACGCACCGGTCGCCGGCATGACGATGATGTCGCCCGCGCGCGGGTCGTCCAGGTCGGCGTCGCGCACGAGGATGTCGCCCGACTCGCAGTGCTTGCCCACGACGTGGCAGCGGGTGCCGCCGCCGAAGCGGTCGGCGATCTGCGCGTCGTAGCGGGCGTCGTAGAGCATCGGGCGCAGGTTGTCGGACATGCCGCCGTCGACGGCGACGTAGGTGTCGACGTTGCGCTTGACCGACTGGACCTCGTAGAGCGTCACGCACGAGTTCGCGACGAGCGCGCGCCCGGGCTCGTCGATGACGCGGTGACCGGGCCCGACGATCTCGTTGACGGCGTCGACCTTTGCGGCGACGTAGTCCTCGATCGACGGCGGATCGTCGTGCGCGCGGTAGGCGACGCCGAGACCGCCGCCGAGGTTGTAGGCCGGGAAGTCGCCCAGTCCGGTGAGCGCCTCGAGCGCCGTGCGGAACGGGGCGATGTCCATGATCTGCGAGCCGATGTGGAAGTGCAGGCCACCGACGTCGACGGCGTCCGAGGCCCGTGCCCGCTCGATCGCCGCGGGGGCGTGCGAGAGGTCGAAGCCGAACTTCGTGTTCGGGCCGCCCGTCGAGATCGCGGGATGGGTCTCCGGGCTGACACCCGGCGCGATGCGCAGGAAGATCTTCTGCCGCCGGCCCTCGGGGACGAGGTCCTCGAGCAGGATCAGATCGCGCATGTTGTCGACGACGATGTCGCCGACGCCCGCCTCCAGCGCGAACGCGAGCTCCTCGCGGCGTTTGGCGTTGCCGTGGAAGTGGATGCGCGCCGGGTCCACGCCGCCGGCGAGCGCGAGCGCCAGCTCGCCGCCGGAGGCCACGTCGCAGCCGATCCCCTCCTCGAACAGCAGGCGGTAGACCGCCGTGCACGGGAAGGCCTTGGAGGCGAAGACGACCTCGAAGTCGTCCGTGCGCGCGCTGAACGCCTCGCTGAAGGCGCGGGCGCGGGCGCGGATGTCGTCCTCGGCGACGATGAACGCCGGCGTGCCGAACTCGCGCGCGAGCTCGAGCGTGTCGCAGCCGCCGACCTCGAGCCGCCCGGAGTCGTTGAGCCGGCTGCCGAGCGGGTACACGTGGGAGAGCTGTTGCGCGGCGGCCATCGGCGGCGCATCATGCCACGCCGTGCGCACCGTCAACGTCGAGCCGCCCGCAGAGATCGGCATGCGCGATGGGCTGGCCTACGCGCTGTTCCTGCCGCACGACCCGCCACGCGGCGGCGTCGTCGTGCTGCACGGCGCGGGCTCCTCGAAGGAGTCCCACTACGACTTCGCGCGCCGCTGCCGGACGTACGGCTTCGCGGCCGTCGCGTTCGACCAGCGCGGGCACGGCGCCAGCGAGGGCGCGCTCGACGGGCGGGCGGTGGCCGACATCGGCACGATGGCCGGGCTGCTGCCCCCGGGCGCCCCGCTCGCCCTGCGCGGGTCGAGCATGGGCGGCTACCTGGCGCTCGTCGGCGCCGACGCGGTCGGCGCGGATGCGGTCGTCGCGATCTGCCCCGCGAGCGCCGAGGGCCTGCGGCGCGGTCTGCGCGAGCGGCGGTTCACGTTCCGCGCCGCCGAGCCGGGCCTCGACGCCTTCCTCGCCGAGCACGACGAGCTGGCGGCTGCGGAGACGCTGCGCAGCCCGCTGCTGCTCCTGCACGCCGAGGGCGACGAGCAGGTGCCGGTCGCCCACTCCCGCGAGCTCCACGAGGTGTGCGAGCACAGCCGGCTCGTGGTGGTGCCGGGCGGGCATCACCGCTCGATCCAGCACGACGACGAGCTGCAGGACCTGAGTGTGCGGTTCGTGCGGAAGGCGCTCGGTCGGCGTCGGTGAGTCGGCTACGCAGCGGCGGCAGCGGACGCGGTCGCCCTGTCGGGCAGCTCGCCGCGCGGCAGCAGCACCGACCCATGACGCCGGCGGATGATCACCAGCCAGATCCCGCCCGCGACCATCATCGCGATGCTCTGCAGCTGCGGCAGCGTCAGGCCGAGCCACACGACGTCGTTGCGCCGCAGGAACTCAATGAGCAGACGCTCGGTGCCGGCGCCGACGAGCCACAATGCGAAGAGCCCCCCGGGCCGTACGCGGTCGCGCATGACCCACAGGCCCCAGGCGATCAGGCCCATCGCCAGCGTCTCGTAGATCGGCGTCGGGTGCACCGTCTCGCCGGGCGCGGTCGGGACGGTCCCGTTCGGGTAGCCCATCGCCCACGGTCCGTGCCAGGCCTTGCCGTAGTCGCCGTCGCCGGAGAGCTGGCAGCCGATGCGCCCGATCGCGTTGCCCAGCGCCAGCGGCACGGCCGCCATGTCGAGCGTCGCGAGCCCGAGCCAGCCGCGCCAGCGCGCCCACAGGCAGACGAACAGTGCACCGCCGATGACGCCGCCGTACCAGACGAGACCCGAGCCGGAGAAGACGCTGCCGAGCACGTCGCCCTTGACGCGGTCGAGGTTCTCGAGGATCCAGATGCCGCGCGCACCGACGAGGCCGCCGATCAGGGCGGCGAAGATCATCTCGTAGGCCCAGTCGACCGGCCGGCCCTCCTCCTTCATGCGCCGATGGATCACCGCACCGGCTGCGAGGAAGCCGAGCGCGAACATCAGGCCGAAGGTCTTGACCGGGAGGCCGAGGACGTCGATCTCGGGCTGCACGGCAGCGAGCTTAGTGCGGCGAGCTGCCCGGCCGGCCGCTACAGGTAGTTCAGCGGGTTGGTCACGGCGCCGTTGATGCGCACCTCGAAGTGCACGTGCGGGCCGAAGCACAGACCCGTGCAGCCGCTGACCCCGATGACCTGGCCCTTGGCGACCTGCTGGCCGACGCTGACGCCGATGTGCGACTGGTGGCCGTAGCACGTGGACAGCGACGTGGTGTGCTGGATGCAGGTGTAGTTGCCGTAGCCGCCCGTCCACCCCGCGATCGCGACGCGCCCGCCGAGCGCGGCCCGGATCTGCGTCCCCGATGGCACGCCGATGTCGATGCCCGGGTGGCACGCCTCCCAGGCGCGGCGCTCGCAGAAGGGCGAGGTGATCGGCCCGCTGACCGGCCAGATCATCGCGCCGCTGCCGCCCTTGATCGGGCCGGCGGGGAGCGTCCCGGCTCCGGGGTTGCTGAGGATGCCCTGGATCCGCGCCTGGGTCGCGCGCATCTGCGACAGCGCCCCCTCGAGCTTGCGGCGGTCGGCGCGCACGCCGGCCAGCGCCCGCGCCTTGCCCTGACGGGTCGTGTCGTAGCCCACACGCGTGTCGATGAGCTGCTGCTTGATTGCGCTGATCTGGTCGCGGCGCGCCGTGATGCGGCGCGTCACCTGCTGCTGGCGCCGCGCGAGCGCGCCCAGGCGCCGCGCAGTGTCGGCCGCATCGGCCTTCGCGCCGGCGACCGTGCGGATGATCCGCTCGTCCTGGTCGTTGATCCGCCGCAGGAACTCGCTGCGCTCGAGCAGCTGCGCGAAGCCGTTGGAGTTGAGGATGACCGTGACGAGGTCGGGCGCGTCGGACTGGTAGCGCTCGACGAGCCTTGCGGCGAGCAGCCGCCGGCCGAGGGCGAGCCGTGCCCTCAGCCGCGCCTGGCGGGCGCGCTGGAGGCGCAGGTCGGCCTGGATGCGCTGCAGGTCGGCGCGCGCGGCGTCGAGCCCCGACTGGATCTGCGACTCGCGCGTCTGGAGGGCGCCGATCCTCCCCTG
>JADGPM010000239.1 GCA_017882425.1 Solirubrobacteraceae bacterium | reverse complement strand
GGAGGACCGCCAGGCCGCGATGCGCCGCACGATCGCCGGCCTCATGGCGCGCTCGAAGCGCGAGATCCCCCACTACTACCTCGGCCAGCACGTCGACATGACGCGAGCGCTCGGCTGGCTCGCCGAGACGAATCAGGCGCGGACCCCGGGCGAGCGCCTGCTCCCCGTCGCGCTGCTCGTCAAGGCCGTGGCGCTCGCATGCCGCGATCACCCCTCGCTCAACGGGTTCTTCACCGACGGCGCGCTGCAGCCGGCCGACGCCGTCCATCCGGGCATCGCGATCGCGATGCGCGGCGGGGGCCTCATGGCCCCGGCGATCCACGACGCCGACACCCTCGATCTCGACGCGCTCATGGCCGCGCTGCGCGACCTCACCCAGCGCACGCGCCACGGACAGCTGCGGGGATCCGAGATGACCGACCCGACGATCACCGTCACGAACCTGGGCGACCGCGGCGTCGAGACGGTCCACGGCGTGATCTACCCCCCGCAGGTCGCGCTCGTCGGCTTCGGCAGGATCGTCGAACGCCCGTGGGCATCGGACGGCATGATCGGCGCGCACCCGGTCGTGCACGCCACGCTCGCGGCCGACCATCGCGCGGGCGACGGCCACACCGGCGGCCTCTTCCTCGCGGCCATCGACCGACGACTCCAGGAGCCCGACCAGCTATGACCGAATCCGAAGCACGCGAGCTGCTGCTCAGCGCACTCGCCGAGATCGCCCCCGAGGCCGACGGCGCCGCGCTCGACGGAGATGCCGAGTTGAGCGAACAGCTCGACATCGACTCGATGGACTTCCTCAACCTCATCACCGCCCTCAGCGCGCGGACGGGACTCGAGATCCCGGAGCTCGACTACCCCAGGCTCCGCACGCTCGACGACGGCGTCGCGTACCTCACCGGCGCCCAGCGTCCGTAGACAGTGCGGATTCGTGGGCGGCCTCGCACGCGTAGCGTGCCGCCCATGACCGACTTCGACATCCAGATCACCATCGGGCTCGTCGAGGACGAGACCCAGACACGCGCGGCCGTCGTCTACGTCGTCGGCGGGCAGCGCTTCGAGGGCGTCGGCCTGGCGCGCCGCTCCCCGGAGGACCCGAGCGTTCCCGAGGTCGGCGAGGAGCTCGCCAGCTCACGGGCGTTCTCCGACCTCGCGCACCAGCTGCTCGACGCGGCGACCGACCGGATCGCGACCTTCGGGCAGTGAGCTTCGAGCCGCGTGGGCCCTGACCTCGACACGCGGCTCGACCTGTACGCGATCAAGCGCGAGTTCGCCCGGGTCAACGATCTGATCGACCTGACGACGGCGACCGCCGACCTCGCGTTCCTGCGGCGCGCGCGTCGCGCGCTGCTGCCGATCCCACTCGTCGACCGCCCGCCGGTGGTGGACGCCGCGAGCGTGCTTCCGCCGTTCCGCAGCCGGCCGGCGAAGGCGCTCGAGGGACAGCGGGTGGCCGTCGTGGCCACCGGCGGCGGCGGCGCGGCCGTGGCCACGATCGGCATCGCGCGGGCGTTCGAGGAGGCGGGCATCGAGCCGGCGCTGATCGTCAGCTGCTCGGGCGGTGCGATCTGGGGCGCGATGTGGGCGGCCGGGCTCAGCGCACAGGAGATGGCCGACTTCTCACTGGGCTGGCGCCCGGAGGACTACCTCGACATCAGGTGGCTGCACCTCCCGCGCTTCGCGCTGTCCGCGCTGCGGGGGTTCACCGGCCTGGTGACCGGCGAGGCGATCGAGTGCCTCGTCGACGAGCGGCTGCGCAGCATGCCCGTCGGGGACACCCCGATCCCGTTCGAGAGCATCGTCTACAACATGGACCTCGGCCGCGTCGAGTACTTCGGCACCCGCCAGACGCCGGAGGTCACGATCGGCCACCTCGTCCGCGTGGCGATCGCGCTCCCGGTGTTCGTCGAATCCGTCCCGGTGCGCGACCACCTCTACGTGGATGGCGGCATCATCGAGCTCTGGCCCGCGGAGCCGGTGCTCGAGGACGGGAGCTTCGACCGCGTCTTCGGCCTGAACTTCATGCTCCCCGCAGGCTTCCAGGCGCCGGACATCACGGGCTGGGGCACCAGCAGGCTCGGCATCCTGCAGGCCAGCCGGCAGCTCGAGCAGGGCTACCACCTCGAGATGGCCCGCCGCGCGCAGCGCCGGCTCGGCGACCGCCTCACGCTCATCGACCCGGTCGATGCCGACGAACTGCGCGGTGTGCGCTTCTACGACCTGTTCATCGATCGCTCGCACTGGCCCCGGATCATCCGCCAGGGCTACGACGCCGCTACGGCCGCGCTGAAGCCGTTCCGCCGCGCTCGGCGGCGGCCACGTGCTGCTTGACGGCGAGGAAGCTGTCGGGCGTGATCGAGATCGAGTCGATGCCGGCCTCCACGAGGAAGCGCGCGAAGCTCGGGTCGTCGCTCGGCTTCTGCCCGCACAGGCCGACCTTGCAGCCATGCTCGTGCGCGGTCGCGATGAGCTGCGAGATCATCCGCGTCACGGCGGGGTTCCACGCGTCGAACAGGTGCGCGAGCGACTCGGAGTCGCGATCGACGCCGAGCACGAGCTGCGTCAGGTCGTTGCTGCCGATCGAGAAGCCGTCGAAGCGCTCGGCGAACTCGGCGGCGAGCACCACGTTCGACGGGATCTCGGCCATCACGTAGATCTCCAGGCCGTCGTCGCCGCGCCGCAGGCCGTTCTCGGCGAGCACCGCCAGCACCTCGTCGGCCTCCTCCAGCGTCCGGCAGAACGGGATCATCACGACGACGTTGCGGAGCCCGATCTCGTCGCGGACCTTGCGGATCGCGCGGCACTCGAGCGCGAACCCCTCGCGGTACCCCTCGCTGTAGTAGCGGCTCGCGCCCCGCCAGCCCAGCATCGGGTTCTCCTCGTGGGGCTCGAAGCCGCGCCCGCCGATGAGGTCCGCGTACTCGTTCGTCTTGAAGTCGCTCATCCGCACGATCACCGGGTCGGGATGGCGAGATGCGGCGATGCGGGCGATGCCGCGTGCCAGCGTGTCGACGAAGAACTCGGTGCGGTCCGCGTAGCCCTGTGTGAGGCGCTCGATCTCCCTGCGGGCCCCGCGGTCGTCGACTGCGTCGAATCGCACGAGCGCCATCGGGTGGATGCGGATCTCGTTGCCGATGATGAACTCCATGCGGGCCAGGCCGACGCCGTCGGCGGGCAGG
Source organism: Solirubrobacteraceae bacterium (assembly GCA_017882425.1). Taxonomy (GTDB): domain Bacteria; phylum Actinomycetota; class Thermoleophilia; order Solirubrobacterales; family Solirubrobacteraceae; genus F1-60-MAGs163. Next base: position 3,088 of record JADGPM010000239.1, on the reverse strand, counting down.
CGCCACCAGCGCATCGCCGCCGTGGGGTTGGCGAGGTTCAGCATGATCTTCGTCCGGGTCCCGGGGACCGCGGAGAGGTCGAGCTCCTGCTCGCTGAACGCGATGATCCCGTCGTAGACGACCCCTGTCTCACCCTCGGCGCACGAGACGGTGATGTCGCGGCCGTCATCGATCACGCGTGTCGCGTCGCCGGTGCCGACGATCGCCGCGACGCCCAGCTCGCGGCTGACGATCGCGGCGTGGGACGTGCGGCCTCCATGGTCGGTCACGATCGCGGCGGCGCGCTTCATGATCGGCACCCAGTCGGGGTCGGTCTTGGCGGTGACGAGGACCGAGCCCGGGACGAAGCGGGCGATGTCCGCGGGACTCTCGAGCCGGCACGCGGGTCCGCTGGCGACGGCGTCGCCGATCGCGAGCCCCTCGAGCAGCCGTCGCCCGGCGCCCTCCAGGCGGTACGTCCTCAGCGAGCTCGCCTCGCGACGGGCCTGGACCGTCTCGGGCCGCGCCTGCACGATGAAGATCTCGCCGGTCTCCCCGTCCTTGGCCCACTCGATGTCCATCGGGGCCCCGTAGTGGCGCTCGATCGTGACGGCCGTCCGGGCGAGCTCCACGATCTCCCGGTCCTCGAGGACGAACGAGGCCCGTTCAGCCGCGGTCGTGCGGGCGCTGCGCGTCGCGGCGCGCCCCTCCGCGTGGACGACCTTGCGCTCCTTGGCGCCCAGCGTCTTCTCGATCACCGGCGTGAGCGCGCGATCCTCGAGCAGCGGCTTGAACACGCGGTACTCGTCAGGGTCGACCGTCCCGGCGACGACGGACTCGCCGAGGCCGAAGGCGGCGTTCAGCAGCACGGCGCGCGGGAAGCCCGTCTCGGTGTCGATCGAGAACATGACCCCGGCGCCCGCGAGGTCCGAGCGCACCATCCGCTGAACCCCGATCGACAGCGCGACCTTCATGTGCTCGAAGCCGTTGCGCTCGCGGTAGGCGATCGCGCGATCGGTGAACAGCGAGGCGTAGCAGCGCCGGCACGCTTCGAGCAGCGCGTCCGCTCCGGCGACGTTCAGGAAGCTCTCGTGCTGGCCGGCGAAGCTCGCGTGCGGAAGGTCCTCGGCCGTCGCGCTGCTGCGCACGGCGACGCCGGGGTTCGGCTTCCCGACACGGCGCCCGAGCTCGCGGTAGGCCACCGTGATCTCGTCGGCCAGGGCGGGCGGCAGCTCGGCTGCCCGGATGAGCCGCCGGATCGCGCCGCCGGCCTGCGCGAGCGACGCCTCGCCCCGCGCGCGCCGGTCGAGCCGGTCGACGATCCGCTCGCGCAGCCCGCCGCGGTCGAGGAACTCCCAGTAGGCGTCGGCGGTGGTCGCGAAGCCGTCGGGAACGCGCACATCCCCGTCCCCCATGCGCGTGATCAACTCGCCCAGCGAGGCGTTCTTGCCGCCGACGCGTGGGACGTCGGCGACGCCGAGCTCGTCGAGCCAGAGGACGTACGGAGCGTGCTCGTTCATGTCGTCACGACCTCGATGGTGGTTCCACGACACCGCCGGCGCACCGCAGCCGCGCCGTGGGAGCGATCATCGATCCCGCCGCCCGCCGCCCGCGTCGGCACCGTCTACCCGCAGCCCTGCGCCGAACTACGGATTCGCACCGGGCCGGGCACCGGCGGTCCGCCGGACGAGCGCCCGTGCGACTACGCTCGGGCACGCATGGCCGGCCTGCTCGACAAGCGCCTGGTGGTCGTCATCGGCAAGGGCGGCGTCGGGAAGTCGACGGTCGCGACCGCCCTGGGCGTGGCCGCCGCCCGCAGCGGGCTGCGGGCGATCGTCGCCGAGGTCGCCGACCGCGCGGACGTGCCGCGGATCCTGGGAGCCGCCGTGGGTGACGGCCCCGGCGAGCGGGAGCTGATGCCGGGCCTGCACCACCTCTCCGTCGACCCGGAGCACGCGCTCGGCGCGTATCTGCACCAGCATCTGCCGTTCGGGGCGCTGGCCTCGCTGATGCAGCGCAGCGACGCGTTCCTCCTCTTCGCCGCCGCGACACCCGGCATGCGCGAGCTGCTCAGCATCGGCAGGGTCTGGGAGCTCACGCGGGAGCAGGCGGGGCGCGGGCGCCGCTACGACCTCGTGGTGCTCGACGCGCCGGCGACCGCCAACGGGGTGGCGCTGCTCACGGCGCCGCGGACGTTCGCGGCGGCCGCACGTGTCGGACCGATCGCGCGGCAGGGCGAGGCCATCCGCGCGACGCTCTGCGATCCGGCGCGGACCGGGATCCTCGTCGTCGCGACCCCCGAGGAGATGGCGGTCAGCGAGGCGATCGCGCTGCGCGGCGATCTGCGCCGCGAGCTCGGACGCGACGTCGATCGCGCGGTCGTGAACGCGATGCTTCCCGAGCGGTTCAGCGCCGGCGATGCGGCCGCGCTGCGCCGCGCCCCCGAGGATCCCGCGGTCCTGTCGGCGCGCTGGCTGCTCACGCGCGGGCGGGCGCAGCGCGCACAGCAGGCGCGACTGCGCCGTGCGTTCGCCGGCGTGCCCTGCTCGTCGCTCCCGTTCCTGTTCGCACCGTGGCGGGGACTCGAGGACGTGGAGCGCCTCGCCCGGCTCGTGGGGCGTCGACGGTGAGCGTGCTCGCCGGCCGGCTGGCCGGGCAGCGCGTGATCATCTGCGCCGGAGCCGGCGGCGTCGGGAAGACCACCGTCTCGGCGGCCGTCGCGATGTGGCTCGCGGGCCAGGGGCTGCGCGTCGCCGTCGTGACGATCGACCCCGCCCGCCGGCTCGCCGAGTCCCTGGGCCTGGGGGAGCTCGGCAATGCGCCCCGGCGCGTGGACCCCGCGCTGCTCGCGCCCGTCGGCATCGCGGCGCCCGGCGAGCTCTGGGCCATGATGCTCGATGCCAAGCGCACGTTCGACGAGCTCATCGCGCAGCTCGCCCCCGACGAGCGCACGCGCGACGGCATCCTGACCAACGGGATCTACCGGCAGCTGTCCGGCGCCGTCGCGGGCTCCCAGGAGTACACGGCGATCGCCAAGCTCTACGAGCTCGTCCACGACGGGCGGTTCGACGCCATCGTCCTCGACACGCCGCCGAGCCGCAACGCCCTG
>JADGPM010000238.1 GCA_017882425.1 Solirubrobacteraceae bacterium | reverse complement strand
GCGTTCCCGCGATGGAACGCCGCTGGAAGGTGCTGCTCGTGACCGCGGTCGCGGTCTTCATGAGCTTCCTCGACGTCACGATCGTCAACATCGCGTTCCCGGACATCCGCGCGTCGTTCCCGGGCGCCTCGCTCGCGTCGCTGTCCTGGATCCTCAACGCGTACAACATCGTCTTCGCCGCGCTGCTCGTGCCGGCCGGCCGCCTGGCCGACCGCGTGGGGCGCAAGCGCATCTTCATGACCGGGACGTGCGTGTTCCTGGCCGCCTCCGTGCTCTGCGGCATCTCCCCGACGGTCGAGGTGCTCGTCGGCGCGCGTGTCCTGCAGGCTGTCGGCGCCGCCATGCTCGTGCCCACCTCGCTCGCGCTGCTGCTCCCCGAGTTCCCGCTCTCCAAGCGGGCGACGGCGACCTCCCTGTGGGGCGCCACCGGCGCGGTCGCCGCGGCCACGGGCCCGGCACTCGGCGGCGTCCTGGTCAACGCGGCGGGCTGGCGCTGGGTCTTCTTCGTGAACCTGCTCATCGGCCTCCCGGCGCTGATCCCCGCGCGGCGGATCCTGCGCGAGTCGCGCGAGGAGCAGTCCGGCCCGCTGTCCGACCTCGCCGGCGTCCTGCTGCTGATCTCCGGCGTGGGCCTGCTGGCGCTGGGCATCGTCAAGGGCCCGGCCTGGGGCTGGGGCGCTCCGCGGACGGTCGGGTCGATCGCGGGCGGCCTTGCCATCCTCGCCGTCTTCCTCATCCGGTCCACGCGCGTGCGCGCACCGATCGTCGACCTGCGCCTGTTCCGCACGCGCTCCTTCTCGGTCGCCGTCCTGGGCGTGTCGCTGTTCGCGATGGGATTCTTCTCGCTGTTGCTGTGCAACGTGCTCTTCCTGACCGAGGTCTGGCACTACTCGACGCTGGAGGCGGGGCTCGCCGTCACCCCCGGGCCGCTGATGGCGGCGATCAGCGCGCCGGTCGCCGGACGCCTGGCCGACCGCCACGGCCAGCGCGTGCTGGCGCTGCCCGGTGGCCTGATCTTCGCCCTGGGCTGCGTCATGTTCGCCACACACGCGAGCGCCACGCCGGACTACGTGCGCGACTTCCTGCCCTGGACGATGCTGACCGGCATCGGGGTCGGGCTGAGCTTCGCCGCGTGGGGCAGCGCCGCCGTCGCCGAACTGGCGCCGTCGCGCTTCGCCACCGGCAGCGCGATCCAGTCGTGCGCCCGGCAGATCGGCGCGGTGCTCGGGATCTCGACGCTGATCGCCGTCGTCGGCAGCCCGGCATCGGGCGAGCTGCTGACGGCCTTTCCAGCGCGCCTGGTACCTCATGGCGATTCCGACGGCGGCGGCCGGCCTGACGGCGATCGCGCTCGGGCGGGTGCGCGCCCGTGACCCGGAGGCCGCAGCGCCGGTCGTGGCGCGCGCCGTCAGCCCGTCGTCGACGTGATCATCCCGGCGGCGACGGTGTCGTTCGTCGCGTCGTCGATGAGCACGAAGGCCCCGGCGGCACGGCTCTCCGCGTAGGGATCGGCCACGAGCGGCTCGGCGACGCGCACGCGGACGCGGCCGAGGTCGTTCAGCGCGAGCCCGTCGGGCGCCGGTGCGCCGAGCAGGCTCTGGAGGTGCAGGCGCTCGGTGACGTCCTCGACGATCGCGCGCGTCGTGCGCGTTCCGTGCTTGAGCAGCAGGCGCGCACCGGGGCGCAGGTGGCGCTCGCCCATCCAGCAGATTGTCGCCTCGAGCTCGCGGGTCAGCGCGGGCGCCGCGCCGGTACGGCACAGGACGTCGCCGCGCGAGATGTCGAGCTCGCGGTCCAGCACGATCGACACCGAGCGCGGCGCCGAGGCGTGCGCGAGCTCCCCGTCGAGCGTCTCGACCGCCGCGACGACGGCCTCCTCGCCGGAGGGCAGCGCGACGACCGCATCGCCCGGTCGCACGGTGCCACGCGCGACGCGGCCCGCGTAGCGCCGGCCTCCGCCCGCCTCGCCCAGCGGGCGGATGACGAGCTGCACCGGGAATCGCAACGGGCCGTCGGGGTCGTCGGACTCGGGCGGCAGCTCCTCGAGGCGGGTGACGAGTGGTGGCCCGTCGTACCAGGGCGTGCGCGTCGAGGGCTCGACGACGTTGTCGCCCTCCAGCGCGCTGACGGGCACGCAGGCGACGTCCTCGACCCCGAGCGTCTCGGCGAGCGCGCGGACGTCACCGGCGATCTCCGCGAAGCGCCCGCCGTCCCAGTCCACGAGGTCCATCTTGTTGACCGCGACCAGCACGTGCGGGACGCGCAGCAGCGCGGTGATCGCCAGGTGCCGGCGGGTCTGCGCGACGACACCGTGGCGGGCGTCGACGAGCAGCACCGCCGCGTCGGCGGTCGAGGCTCCCGTGACCATGTTGCGCGTGTACTGCTCGTGGCCCGGGCAGTCGGCGAGGATGAAGCGTCGCCGCGGGGTCTCGAACGAGCGGTAGGCGACGTCGATCGTGATGCCCTGCTCGCGCTCGGCGCGCAGGCCGTCGGTCAGCAGCGCGAGGTCGAGCGCCGTGCCCCGCCGCTCGGAGACGTCGCGCACGTGGTCGAGCTGGTCGTCGGCGATCTGCCGCGTGTCGTGCAGCAGCCGGCCGAGCAGCGTGCTCTTGCCGTCGTCGACCGAGCCGCAGGTCGCCACGCGCAGCAGTCCGTGGACGAGCGTCGCGACCGGCGCGGAGGCGCTAGAAGTAGCCATCGCGCTTGCGGTCCTCCATCGCCGCCTCACTCGCGCGGTCGTCCGCGCGCGTCTCGCCGCGCTCGGTCACGCGGGTGGCGGCGATCTCGGTGACGACCTGCTCGAGCGTGGCCGCCTCGCTGCGCACCGCGCCCGTGCACGTCATGTCGCCGACCGTCCGGTAGCGCACGCTGGTCACGAACGGCTCCTCGCCGGGCAGTCGCTCGATCACCGGGTCATCGGCGTAGAGCATCCCGTCGCGCTTGAACACCGAGCGCTCGTGGGCGAAGTAGATCGACGGCAGCTCGAGGCCCTCGCGGGCGACGTAGCGCCAGACGTCGAGCTCCGTCCAGTTGGAGATGGGGAAGACGCGCACGTGCTCGCCGGGGCGGACGCGCGCGTTGTAGAGGTCCCAGATCTCGGGCCGCTGCGCGCGCGGATCCCAGCCGCCGAACGCGTCGCGCAGGCTGAAGATGCGCTCCTTGGCCCGTGCGCGCTCCTCGTCGCGTCGCGCGCCGCCGATGCAGGCGTCGAAGCGGTGCTCGGCGATCGCGTCGAGCAGCGTGACGGTCTGGAGCTGGTTGCGCGAGGAGCGCGGGCCGCTGACGTCGGCGATGCGCCCGGCGTCGATCGAGGCCTGCACGGAGGCGACGATCAGCCGCTCGCCCAGCTCGGCGACGCGGCGGTCGCGGAACGCCACGACCTCGGGGAAGTTGTGGCCGGTGTCGACGTGCATGACCGGGAACGGGAACGCCCCCGGGCGGAAGGCCTTCTCGGCGAGCCGCAGCAGGACGATCGAGTCCTTGCCGCCGGAGAAGAGCAGGACCGGGCGCTCGCGCTCGGCCGCCAGCTCGCGCAGGATGTGGATGCCCTCGGCCTCGAGCGCGTCGAGGTCGCTGATGGCCGGCCCGGCGGCCGGATCGATTGGTGCCAGGGTCATCGACGCCTCAGCCGTGGAGTCCGCACTCGGTCTTGTCGTCGCCGGCCCAGCGCCCTTCGCGGCCGGCTCCCGGCTGGGTGCACGGGACGCAGCCGATCGACGCGTAGCCGCGGTCATGCAGCGGGTTGTACGGAAGCTCGCGCTCGTGGATGCGTCGCCAGACGTCCTTCTCGGTCCAGTCGGCGAGCGGGTTGACCTTCCAGAGCCCGTGCCGCGCGTCCCACTCGACCTTGCGCGCGTCGGCGCGCGTGGGCGACTGCTCGCGGCGAATGCCGGTGATCCAGGCGTCCAGCCCGCCGAGCTTGTCGCGCAGCGGGGCGACCTTGCGGATGGCGCAGCACGCGGCCGGGTCGCGCTCCCACAGGGCGTCGCCGTGCGCCGCCGCCTGCTCCGCGAGCGTCGGCCCCGCGGCCCGCTCGATCGTCGTCGCGTAGCGCGTCTCGGTCTGCTCCCAGAGGCTGTAGGTCTCCGGGAAGAGGACGCCGGTGTCGAGGGCGAAGACGCGGGCGTCCGCGCGGGCGCCGAAGAGGAGGTCCAGCAGCACGCTCTCCTCCTGCTGGAAGGAGCACGCGAGCGCGATCTGCGGATGGAAGCGCTCGAGCGCCCAGGCGACGACCTGCGCGGCGTTCGCGGACTCGAGGTCCGGCGGTGCTGCGGGGTCCAGCTCCGTGCTGATGCCGGGAGTCCTCACGATGCCCAAAACTATCAAAACCCTATCCGGGATCCGGAATTTAACGCCAAAGTGCCGCCGGCAGGACTCGAACCTGCGCGCTTCGGGTTAAAAGCCCGCTGCTCTACCAGCTGAGCTACGGCGGCCCGCGGCCACTGTACCCCGCGCGCCCTGGCCGTCAGGGCGCGGGCGGACCCGGGTACGTCGTGCGCTCGAGGACCTGGAGCTCGCGGACGGTCAGCCGGTCGATCTCGAGGTGCTCGATCTGCACGTGCCTGGCGACGGCGCGGCCGATCGCCAGGCGGCCGATCGCGAGCGCACCGATCGCGGTCGCTCCGACGGCCAGCGCGCCGACCGCCACCGCTCCGGCGGAGGCCAGGGCGGCGCCGCCGACGCCGGCTCCCGCGCCCAGGCGCGCGCTCGTGAGTTGACGCGAGGACCGTCGGCAGATCGCCATGGTCCGATCATGCCCGCGTTGCGCATGCCTCGCAACTAGAATCGGCGATCACCCGCCCCCATGGTGTAGCGGTTAGCACGCCAGCCTTTCACGCTGGTAGCGGGGGTTCGATTCCCCCTGGGGGTACTGGCGAGCGTCCG
>JADGPM010000237.1 GCA_017882425.1 Solirubrobacteraceae bacterium | reverse complement strand
GGGTGGGCGGCAACTATGCCACCCACCCCCGGGTGGCCGCAGTGCTAGCGCGTGCCCTTCGCGGCGAGCGCGGCGACCTTCGCCGCGTTGGCCTTGTTGATGATGCCGGGCCCGGTGAGGACGGGCTGGCCGCCCCCGACCGTGTTGAGGTTGTTCACGAACAGCACGGCGAAGACCACCGGCAGGTAGCCCTGCAGGTACTGCTGCTGGTCGATCGCGAACAGGATCTTGCCGGCCTTGATGCCCGTGATGACCGCCGGGTTGACGTCGAACGTCCCGACCTTGGTGCCGCTCGGCGCGGCCTGCTGGGCCGGCACCGTGACGTCGGGGTCGAGCCCGAGCAGCGCGTCCGTGCTCTTGTTGGCGGCGAAGTAGGCCTTGATCTTGGCCTGCGTCCCCGGGATGTCGGCCTTGGCGTTCGGGATCAGGAGCGTCTTCGTCGTGCCCTTGAAGGTCTTCTTGACGCCCTTCGCGCGATCGGTCAGGCCCGAGTTGCTGGCCTCGTGGATCACGACGACGACGTTCTTGGCGCCGGCGGCGTTGAACTGCTTGCCGGCGCCCTCGCCCGCGATCTCCTCGTTCTGCCCGACGTGCACCTCGTAGGTGGAGAGGCTGTCGAACGCGCCCTGCCCGGAGTTGACGGTGATGACCTCGATGCCGCGCGAGGCCGCCTTCGCGAGCGGGTCCTTGAGTGCGCTGGCATCCGGCACCGAGGTCGCGATGACGTTGACCTTCGCAGCGATCGCGGCGTTGATGCCCGAGACCTGCTTCGAGATGTCGTTGTTCGCGTAGACCTGGGTGACGTTGACGCCGCGGCCCTTCATGTCCTTGGCCGCCTGGTCGACGCCCGCCTTGAAGACCGACCAGAACGACCCGGTGTCGCCGTGGGTGACGACCGCGATCTTCGTCGTCGTGCCCGCCGCCGAGGCGATGCCCTCCATGCTCAGCGACCCGAGGCCGGTCGCCAGCAGGCCACCGGCGACGAAGAGCTTGCGGCGCGAGACGCCGCTCGACTCCTCGACCGTGTCCGTGCTCTGCTCCTGCATGCCCATCTCTTCCCTCCGTGTGTTGACCCGGCTGGGCTGGATTCAGCCCGTGGTGACCGGTGTGGGGGCGATCTCGCCGGGTGCGACGGGACGCCGTTCCTCCTTCGAGCGGTCCGCGGCAAGCGCGACGACCAGCGCCGCGCGCGCCTCGTGCAACGTGCAGGCGCTGGGGCCGCCGTCGATCACTGTTGCCACGAACGCGGCCAGCTCGGCCTCGTACGCGGGTTGGAAGCGCTGCATGAAATCGCCGTACGCCGGAATGCCGGGCTGCGCGACGCCGGGCTCGAGCGAGCGAATCGGGCTGCGGGCGTCGACGCCGACCGCGACGCTGTCCCGGGTGCCGAACGCCTCGAGACGCACGTCGTAGCCGAGCGCATCGTGCCGGGTGCCCGAGAGGATGGCAAGCGCGCCACCGCTCAGCCGGAGCACCGCCACGGCAACGTCGACGTCGTCGTGGTCGGCGAACCACGGCGTCTCGCGAACGGCGCCGTCGGCGTAGACCTCGACGATCTCCTCGCCCGTGACGAACCTGAGCGCGTCGAAATCGTGGATGTGGAGATCGCGGAAGATCCCGCCCGAGGCGGCGATGTAGGCCTCTGCGGGCGGTGCTGGATCATGGGTCGCGAGGCGCGCCACGAGCAGCCGTCCGAGGCTCCCGCCGGCGATCGCGGCGTGCGCGGCCACGTAGCCGGCGTCGAAGCGTCGCTGGAAGCCGATCTGGACGAGCGTGCCGGCGCGCTCGACGTCGTCGATGAGGGCGTCGATCGTGGCCAGGTCGAGCGCGACCGGCTTCTCGCAGAACGCCGGCAGGCCGGCTTCGGCCACGAGGCGGATCATCGGCGCGTGCGCGGGCGTCGGGGTCGCGATCACGACGGCGTCGAGGCCGCGCTCGATCAGGTCTTCGGGCGTCGCCGCGGTGGGCACGCCGAGCTCGGCCGCGAGGCCGGCGGCCCGCGCGGCGTCGGCCTCGCACACGGTGACGGAGGCGATGCCGCTCAGCGAGAGCAGCGTGCGTACGTGAAAGGCGCCGATCCGGCCGGCGCCGATGACGCCGATGCGGAGAGCGGACGACCCATGTTTCCCAGCGTCGGGCGCCATAGGTAAGCGCTTACAGTAAGCGCTTACAGATTCGCCGTCAAGAGACCCGCCGAAAGTCCGTCAGCGCGGCGTCCGAGTGGAGTCGCGAAGGATGAGCTCCGGCACGAAGAGATGGTGGATCTTGCGCGGCTTGCGGCCGGCGATCATGCCCAGCAGCAGCTCGGTCGAATGGCGCGCGATCTCGTCGGCCGGCTGGCGGACGGTCGTCAGCGGCGGCGAGGTGAAGCGCGAGAGGCGCAGGTCGTCGAAGCCGACGATCGACACGTCGCCCGGCACGCTGCGGCCGCTCGCCACGATGGCGTTGATGGCACCGATCGCCGAGAGGTCGTTGGCGGCGAACACCGCGGTCAGGTCGGGGGCGCTCTCGAGCAGCGCGCACATCGCATCGTGCCCGCCGGTCTCGGTGAACGCGCCGAGCGCGACGAGCGCGGAGTCCGGGGTCACGCCGGCGGACTCGAGCGCGGCCTGGTAGCCGAGCAGGCGCTCCTCGCTGATGCGCGCCGGCGCGCCGGCGATGTGCGCGATCCGCCGATGGCCGAGCGACAGCAGGTGCTCGGTCGCCATCCCGGCTCCCAGGCGGTTGTCGACCTGCACGAGCGGAACTGCCGGCGAGCTGACGTCACGGTCGAGGCAGACGATCGGAAAGCCGTCCTCGACGAAGCGCGCGATCCGCTCGGGCGGCAGGACGAGGCCGTCGACGAGCGCGCCGTCGACGTGCTTGGCGCGCAGCAGGCGCAGGTAGCGCTCCTCGAGCTCCGGGTCGAAGCCCGTCGTGCAGAGCAGCATCGTGTAGTCGCGCTCCAGCGTGAGCGCCTGGATCCCGGCCACGAGCTCCGCATAGAACGGATTCGTGATATCCGGCAGCAGCAGCGCGATCGTCTGGGTCGCGCGCGTGACGAGGCTGCGCGCGATCGTGTTCGGGCGGTAGCCCAGCTGCTCGACGGCGGCGTCGATCGCGACGCGCTTGGGCTCCGCCACCTGGCCCGTGTCGTTGAGCGCGCGCGAGACCGTCGCCGTCGACACCCCGGCGAGGCGCGCGACGTCGTAGATCGTCGGTCTCCTGCGGCGGGAGCCGGGCGTGCTCACGCCGCCCAGGGTAGCGCGGGGAGCGCGCGGGTGTAAGCGATTTCAGGAACCGCTTGCGCGGGCGAGCAGCTGATCGCGCGCCGCCGCGGCGAACCACTGCTCGTACTGCTCGGCCGTCCAGCCGCGCCGGACGACGAGCAGCTGCCAGACGTCCGGGTGGTTGAGCGTCCACAGGATGTCGGTCGCGCGGGCCGCATCGAGGTCGTCTCGCAATGCGCCCTTCGCGGCCAGCGACTCGACGACCGCGCGCTGGTTGTCGTAGAAGTCGGACTCGATGCGGCGCCAGAGCGCGTCGCTGTCGGGATCCAGCGGAGCCGCGTGCCGGATGACCTCGAGCACGCCGGCGATGCGCTGCTTGACGACGCGCGAGTTGCGCGCGTTGAGCTGCACCTGGCGGGCGGGATCGGGCTCGTCGAGCACCTCGCGGTACCACGCGCGATCCATGACCGGAACGTCCGCGTCGTCGCCGCGGAGGAGCAGGTGCCAGAGGCCGCGCAGCACGCCGCCCTTGGTCTCGAACGCGGTGTAGACGGTCTTCGCCGCGACGCCGGCCTCGCTCGCGATCGCCGCCATCGTCGTCGCCGCGAAGCCCTGCGACTCGAACAACGGCTGGGCTGCCCGGAGGATGTCGCGACGCGTCGCCTCGGCCTGCTGGCGCCGGCGCGGCGAGTCGTAGGCGCGCTTCTGCTCCGTGGGCTCAGACATTTAGGTATAGTCTCACTAACATCAATACTCTCTGAGAGAGTTTAACCGGAGATCGCAGGTCTCCAGGAGGTGGATCGTGAACACGGGAAGCATCGTCGAGCAGCCGGACGCGTCGCGAGCGGGGCAGTCCGCGCTGCGTGAGCGCCTGCACGGAATGTGGTCCGCCGTGGCGGCGGGATGGGGGT